>NZ_PSVX01000018.1:0-55909 GCF_002932695.1 Rathayibacter sp. AY1D2
GCCTTCGTCCTCGGCGTCCCCCTGGGCACGGCGCTCGGGCATGCGTTCGGCTGGCGGCCCACCTTCGCGATCCTCGGCGGCGTCGTGCTCGTGGGGGAGCCCACTGTCGTCCGGTGTTCATCCGCGGAGGGGGGCACCGGCACGTCCGGGTCGCGGTGCCGGTCCTCCGAGCAGGCGCGGCGCCGGATACCACAGCGCAGCCCGCCCGTGCACGGGGTGGCCCCGGAGGCGCGGCTCGCCTGGGATGGAGGGGAGCGGCCCGATCCGGGTGCCGCGGACGGAGGAGCCATGCCCGACCAGTACACGTTCACGAACCCCGCCACCCGGTACCCGGATGTGACTCCGCCGGTCCAGCAGCAGCCCGAGCCCGGGCTGCAGTCGCGGATGACCCCGGTGCCGGACCTCGGCGAGGAGAGCTACCGCGGCACCGGCCGGCTCGCGGGCCGCCGCGCGCTCATCACGGGGGCCGACTCCGGGATCGGCGCAGCCGTGGCCATCGCCTTCGCCCGCGAGGGGGCCGACGTCGCCCTCGCCTACCTCCCGAGCGAGGAGGAGGACGCGCAGCACGTGATCGGGCTGATCCGCGCGGAAGGGCGCACCGCCGTGCCGATCCCCGGCGATCTCACGAGTGCCGAGTACTGCACGCGGCTCGTGGCGGAGGCGGTCGAGGGCCTCGGCGGGCTCGACGCGGTGGTCAACGTGGCCGGGAAGCAGATCTGGAAGGAGGACCTGCTCGACATCACCGACGAGCAGTTCGAGGCGACCTTCGCGGTCAACGTCTTCGCTCCGTTCCGGATCATCCGCGCGGCCCTCCCGCACCTGCCCGCGGGCGCCACCATCATCAACACGGCGTCGGCGGAGGCGCACAAGCCCGCCCCCGACCGCCTCGACTACGCGATGACGAAGGGCGCGATCAACAACCTCTCGAAGGGCCTGGCGCAGCAGCTCGCCGCGAAGGGCATCCGCGTGAACGTCGTGGCGCCCGGCCCGACGTGGACCGCCCTGCAGGTGAGCGGCGGCGTCGACCCCGAGAGTCTGCCCGACTTCGGCTCCAGCGAGTCGCCGATGGGCCGTGCCGCGCAGCCCGCGGAGCAGGCCCCGGCCTACGTGTTCCTGGCGTCCGCCGAGTCGAGCTTCGTCGCCGGCGAGACCCTCAACGTGAACGGCGGCATGGTCTCGCCCTGACACGCCGCGGCGCCGTCGCTCGCTGCTGGACCGCCGAGACGCCTCCGTCCTGCTCGAGACACGGGCTCGCGTCAACCCTCTCCCGAGCGGCGGGGGGCGCGAGGTGCCATGGAGGGACCACCACGAAGGAGCACCATGAGCACCACGACCGTCCTCCCCATCGAGACCTACTCCGACGAGCAGGGCTGGCACAACCGCATCGCCCACGCCCGGGTCCCGCTGAGCCACCACGAGTCGCGCCAGGAGGCGGAGGAGGTCGGCGAGGAGATCGCCGAGCAGCGCGGCGGGGAGCACGTCGTCCTCGGCTAGCGGCCGGCTCGGGGCGCGGCATGCGGTGCCCGATCGGGGAACGCGCCCGGCCCGCGGAAGGCGCCGGGCCCGCAAGTCGCGCCCGGCCCGCAGGCGCCCGCTCCGCAGACGCCCCGTCCCGCGCGTGTAGCGCCCTCGACCCCGCCCGGTCAACCTTCTCGACCTCCCGGCCCCCTCCTCCCTAGCGTGGCCCGTCGTGCTCGCTCCCGAGCGCGCGACGAGAGGACGACATGGCCACCACGAGCGACGCCCCCGCGACCGGAGAGGCCGGCGGCACCTCCCTGCGCCGCCGCATCACCGGCCCGCTGCTCTACTTCTTCATCCTCGGCGACGTCCTCGGCGCGGGCATCTACGCCCTCATGGGCACGCTCTCGGCGGAGGTCGGCGGTGCCGTCTGGATGCCCCTCCTGCTCGCGCTCGGCCTCGCGCTGCTGACCGCAGGCTCCTATGCCGAGCTGGTGACCAAGTACCCGAAGGCGGGAGGCGCGGCGGTGTTCGCGCAGCGGGCCTTCAAGCGCCCGATCGTCTCGTTCCTGGTCGGCTTCGCCATGCTCGCGGCCGGAGTGACCAGCGCGGCCGGCCTGTCGCTCGCGTTCGCCGGCGACTACCTCGGCACCTTCCTCGACGTGCCGACCGTGCCGACGGCCATCGTCTTCCTGATCCTCGTCGCGTGCCTCAACGCGCGGGGCGTCGCGGAGTCGCTGCTCAGCAACACGGTGATGACCGTGATCGAGGTCGGCGGCCTGCTGATCGTGATCGGATGCGTCGCGCTGCTCGTGGCGGGCGGAGGCGGCGACCTCGCCCGCACGGTCGAGCTCAGCTCCGAGCAGGCGCCGGCGCTGGCGGTGCTCGGCGCGGCGATCATCGCGTACTACTCCTTCGTCGGCTTCGAGACCTCGGCCAACATCGCCGAGGAGATCCGCGACCCCAGCCGCATCTACCCGCGCGCGCTGTTCGGCTCGCTGCTGACGGCCGGTGCGGTGTACGTCCTGGTCGGCCTCGCGAGCTCGATCGCGCTGCCCGCCGACGAGCTGTCCGGATCCTCCGCCCCGCTGCTCGACGTCGTGACGGCGAGCGGAGCCGGGGTGCCGGCGTGGTTGTTCAGCCTGATCGCGCTCGTCGCGGTCGCCAACGGAGCGCTGCTGACCATGATCATGGCGAGCCGTGTCACCTACGGCATGGCGAAGGACGGCCTCCTCCCGGACGTGCTCGGCCGCGTGCTGCCGAAGCGCCGGACGCCGTGGGTGGCCATCGCGGTGACCACGCTGGCGGCGTGCCTCCTGACCCTGGTCGGCGATCTGGCGACCCTCGCCGAGACCGTGGTGCTGCTCCTCCTGCTGGTGTTCATCAGCACGAACGTCTCGGTGCTCGTGCTGCGGCGCGACAAGGTCGAGCACGACCACTTCCGCGTGTGGACGGCGATCCCCGTGCTCGGCATCGCCTCGTGCGTGCTGCTCCTCAGCCAGCAGGACCCGATCGTCTGGCTCTACGCCGGGATCCTCCTCGTGGTCGGAGTCCTCGTGCACCTGGCGACCCGTCGCTCGTCCCGCCGCACCGCCTGATCCGGCGGGGGATGGGCCGGCTGCACCATCCGACCGTCCTCCCTCGGCCGAGCCCCGTTCGCCCCGCGACCGGTCAAGCCCCTGGGCGGACGGCCGTCCGGGGCGTGGGATGGAGGGAACGGAAGGAGCACGAATGACCGACACACCCTCCCGCGAGGAGCTGCCGCTCCCCGACTGGAACGACATCCCGCTCGGCACGCTCGCGGAGCGCATCCGCCCGCTCGACGAGGCCGGCCTCGGCGCGCTGCTCGCCTACGAGGAGGCGCACGGGCACCGCCTGCCGGTGACGACGATCCTGCACTCGCGCCTCGAGCAGATGCGCGGGGGAGCGGAGCCGGCGGGCAGCGCGCCGGAGTCGCTGCCCGAGGTGTCCCGCTCGTCGTCCGGATCGCCGGTCTCGCCGGCGACGTCCGGTCCGCCGATCAATCCGCCCTCGCACGGAGTGCCGACGAACCCGGCTCAGCCGCGCTGACGGCGGCGGGCGGAGTCGCGGTCGCGGCGGCTCCGCCCCCGCCGCGCGCTGCCCAGGGCCTGCCCAGCGCGCACGGGCAGACTGTCCGGAGCCGATGACGGCGACCGGACGAGGGAGCAGTACCCGGAACGCGACAAGACTGACTCGTAGGAGTTGTCATGTCCTGGATCGTCCTCATCCTCTCCGGTGTCCTCGAGGCCGTGTGGGCCACCGCCCTCGGCAAGTCGGAGGGCTTCACGCGGCTCGGCCCGTCGGTCGTCTTCGGAGTCGGCGTCGTCGCGAGCATGGCCGGCCTCGCCTACGCGATGCGCGAGCTGCCCACCGGCACCGCGTACGCGGTCTGGGTCGGGATCGGCGCTTCGCTGACCGTGCTCTACGGCATGTTCTTCGGCGGCGAGGGCTTCTCGCTCGTGCGTACGCTGCTGGTCCTCGGAATCGTCGGCTGCGTCGTCGGCCTGAAGCTCGTGCACTGACCTGGCGGCCGTCCTCTCCTCCGCGACAGGCCGCTCCCGTACGCGACACGCCGACGGAGGCGCGCCGGACTGGCATCTCGCCGAGGGTCCGAGGCCGGTGGTTGCAGGACGCCGCGCGTTCCGCCTAGGCTCGGCGCATCAGGGGAGAACGATCGTTCTACTGTTCTCCCCGCCCCCCAAGGAGGACTCATGCCCACTCGTACCGCACGCACCGCCTGGAACGGCTCGCTCGAGACCGGCGAGGGCCAGGTCGAGCTCTCGAGCTCGAAGATCGGCACCTACGACGTCTCGTTCCCCAAGCGCGCCGCCGACGACGCCAACGGCTCGACCAGCCCCGAGGAGCTCCTCGCGGCCGCCCACTCCGCCTGCTACGCGATGCAGTTCTCGGCCGTCCTCGGCCAGGCCGGCGGCACCGTCGAGGCGCTCGACGTCCGCGCCGACGTCTCGCTCGGCCCGGACTCGGCCGGCGGATTCAAGCTCACCGGCATCAAGCTCATCGTGAGCGGCGAGGTCTCCGGCATCGACGAGGCCGCCTTCCTCAAGGCCGCCGACGAGGCCAAGGAGACCTGCCCCGTCAGCAAGGCGCTCACCGGGGTCGACATCACGCTCGACGCCACCTTCGAGGGCTGAGCCCCTCCGCACGTCCCGAGCACCCCGTCGCGCATCGCGGCGGGGTGCTCGTGCGTCCGGCGCGGCCGCGGAGCGGCCTATGGAGACCCCCGCCCCCACCGGCCGCCCGGCGCCCCCTGTCGTCAGACCGCCGCCGGCGCGTAGCGGAAGCCGGCGCCGAGGTGCTCCTCCGGCAGCCGGTCGCCGCGGCCGTGCAGCTTCTGGCGGAGGCTGCCCTCGACGTACTCCTCCGGGTACGCGCCGCGGCTGCGCAGCTCCGGCACGATGAACTCCACCACGTCCTCGAAGGTGCCGGGCGTGATCGCGTAGGCGAGGTTGAACCCGTCCACGTCGGTCTCCTCGACCCACTCCTGCAGATGGTCGGCGACCTCTGCGGGCGAGCCGACGACGAACGGGCCGAGCCCGCCGATCACGCTGAGCTTGGCGATGTCGCGGACCTTCCACTCCGAGCCGTCCTCGTTCGCCTCCTGGAAGTTGGCGACGGCCGACTGGATCGCGTTGCTCTTCACGTTGCCGATCGGCTCGTCGAGGTCGTACTGCGACAGGTCGATGCCCATCCAGCCCGACATGAAGACCAGCGCCCCCTCCTCGCTCCCGTAGGAGAGGTAGTCGCGGTGCTTCTCGTGCGCGGCCTCGCTGGTCTCGGCGGTGATGATCGTCAGCAGCGTGTAGATCTTCGCGGAGTAGCGGTCGCGGCCGGCCGCCTCGAGGGCGTCGCGGATGCGCGAGACGGTCGCCTTCAGGCCGGCCTTCGTCGAGGAGGCGACGAAGATCGCCTCCGCGTTGCCCGCCGCGAAGCGGATGCCGCGCGGCGACGCTCCCGCCTGGTAGATGACGGGGGTCCGCTGCACCGACGGCTCCGAGAGGTGGATGCCGGGGACGGTGAAGTTCTTGCCGCGGTGCCCGATCTCGTGCACCTTCGCCGGGTCGGTGAACACGCCGGACTCGCGGTCGCGGACGACCGCGTCGTCCTCCCACGACCCCTCCCACAGCTTGTAGAGCACCTCGAGGTACTCGTCGGCGACGTCGTAGCGGTCGTCGTGCTCGAGCTGGTCCTCGTGGCCCATGTTGCGGGCGGCGCTGGGGAGGTAGCCGGTGACGACGTTCCAGCCCACGCGGCCTTTCGTCAGGTGGTCGAGCGTCGACATGCGCCGCGCGAACGGGTACGGGTGCTCGTAGGCGGTGCCCGCGGTGATGCCGAAGCCGAGGTGCTCGGTCGCGGCGGCCATCGCCGAGACGAGGAGGATCGGGTCGTTGACGGGGACCTGCGCGCCGTGGCGGATCGCCGCCTCGTTCGAGCCGCCGTAGACGTCGTAGGTGCCGAGCACGTCGGCGATGAAGATCCCGTCGAACGTGCCGCGCTCGAGCAGCTTCGCCAGGTCGGTCCAGTACGAGAGGTCCTTGTAGCGCCAGGACTGGTCCTGGGGGTGGCGCCACATGCCCGAGGACTGATGGGCGACGCAGTTCATGTCGAAGGCGTTGAAGCGGATCTGGCGGGTCATGGAATCGATAGTGCCCAGCGGAGCCGCGAACGGGTACCGAGCGCGACGCACGGCGTCACAAAGCGGCGCCCGTCGAGGCGCCCGGCAGGTCTGGGTGGTCGGCGACGTCCTCGACGAGCTGGCCGACCTCGAGGACCGCATCGGCAGCGCGATGATCGCGAGTCGGAACGGGTGATGCGCCGGGGCGCACCGCCCCCGTCCGCAGACCGAGCGGCTCCTCCTCCTACGCCAGCTCGCGCCCCAGGAAGCGCACGTGCTCGCCGATCTGGAACGCCTCGCCGCCCTCGTGGCCGTTGAAGGGGTAGACCCGGATCTCGCGGGGTCCGGCGTAGCGGTTGTAGGAGGCGTAGACGGTGGACGGCGGGCAGATGTCGTCGCGGAGCGCCACCGAGAACAGCGCGGGGGACTGCGCGTAGGGGGCGAAGGAGGTGCCGTCGAAGTACGAGAGGGTGTCGAACACGCGCGCCTCGGCGCCGCGGTGGGTGTGCAGGTACTGCACGATCTCGCCGTACGGCATCGTGTCGACGAGCCGCACGGCGTGCGGGATGTGGGAGAGGAACGGCACGTCGACGATCGCGGCGCGCGCCGCCTCCGACTCGCCGAGCAGGCCCAGGATCCCGGTGACGGCGAGAGCGATCCCGCCTCCCTGGCTGCCGCCCGAGACGGCCACGCGGCAGGCGTCGACCGCGGGGTGCGCGCGCAGCACGTCGAGCGCTCGGACGGCGTCCGTGAAGACGCGGCGGTAGAAGTGCTCCGCGGGCGACTCGATGCCCTGCGTCATGAAGCCGGAGACGTGCGGCCCGCTGCCCACCGGGTCAGGCGTGGCTCCGGAGCGGTGCCCGGACCCCTGGCCGCGGGTGTCCATGACCAGGTGCGCGTAGCCGGCGGCCGACATCGCGGTCCACTCCGCGAGCTGCCCGCGGCCGCCTCCGTAGCCGATGAAGGTCACGAGCCCGGGGAGGGGGCCCTCGACGCCGCGGGGGAGGATCAGCCACGCGCGGATCGGGTGGCCGCCGAAGCCGGAGTAGGTGACGTCGAAGGTGTCGAGCAGTCCGAAGCCGGCGTCGACCCGCTCGAGGCGCGGCTCGGTCGCGACGGCCCTCGCCTCGGCGATCGTGTCGCGCCAGAACTCGGCGAACCCGGCGGGCTCGGCGATCTCGGGGGCGTACTGCTCGAGGAGGTCGAGCGGGAGGTCGTACTGCGGCATCACGGACTCCTTCTCGGGCAGCGGCGCCCGAGGACCGAGGCTACTGGAGGCACGGGCCCACCTGGGTGCGGCGTGGGAGAACGCCGCAGAGCGGAATGCCGGGGCGCCCTCCGCGTTCTCCTCAGCATGACGACGTACGGAATCATCGGAGCAGGCAACATCGGCAGCCAGGTCGCACGGGCGGTCATCGCCCTCGGGGACGAGGTGGTCATCGCGAACTCGCGCGGCCCCGAGACCCTCGCCGACCTCATCGCGGAGCTCGGCCCGAAGGCCCGCGCCGCCACGGCTCAGGAGGCGGCCGAGGCCGCCGAGATCGCCGTGGTGACGGTGCCGCTGAAGAACCTCGAGGAGGTGCCGGTCGCCCCGCTCGCCGGCAAGATCGTCCTCGACACGAACAACTACTACTTCGAGCGCGACGGCCGCATCGAGGCGCTCGACAAGGGCGAGACCACGACCAGCGAGATGCTCCAGCAGCACCTCCCGGAGTCGAAGGTCGTCAAGGCGTTCAACCACATCATGGCCGCCGACATCACCACCGACGGCACTCCGGCCGGCACGCCCGACCGCCGCGCTCTCGCGACGTCGAGCGACTACCCCGAGGCGATCCACTTCGTGACCGACCTCTACGACCGGATCGGCTTCGACACCGTCGCGATCACGCCGCTGAGCGAGTCGTGGCGCGTCGAGCGCGACCGCCCCGCCTACGTGGTGCGGCAGAACCGCGAGGAGCTCGAGGCCAACCTCGCGAAGGCCCCCCGCACGGTCTGATCCAGCCTCTCGAAGGGGAGCGGTGCTGCGGCGCCGCTCCCCTTCTGCCTGTCCGGACGGCGTCGGAGGCGCGCCCGGGACGGCTCCCTCGGCGCTCGCCGCCGCCGGGCCTGCGATAGTCGAGAGGACCAGCCACGCACCAGAGAGCCCCGATCGGGCTCCGAGAGGAGAGGTCTGCCATGCCCTCGACACCCCGTTCCGTCCCCTCCCGCTCCGGGCTCTCGCGCCGCAGCGTCGTGATCGGCGGTCTCGCGGTGCTCCCGCTGCTCAGCGCCTGCACGCCCGACTCCTCCGCTCCGGACGACGCTCAGCAGGAGGCGCCCCGCAGCCGCACCGCGGCTCCGAGCGGGCCGGTGGCGCTCGCCCCGGACGGGCTCGCCGCGAGCGCGGCCCTGTTCGCCGCGGCTCCGCTGGTCGTCCTGGTCGAGGACGTCGCCGAGTCGCGCCTGCGCGCCGCCCAGGTGAGCATCGCCTGGGGCGTGCCGCTGCTGGTCGGCTCGGCGGGATCCGGAGCGACGGCCGCCCCGACCGCGGACGCCGCGGCCGCGGGATCCACGGCTTCCGAGACGCCGTCCGACTCCGCGACGCCGTCGGACTCGGCGACGCCGTCCGACTCCGCGACCCCGTCCGACTCCGCGACCCCGTCCGTCGCTCCGTCCTCCACCGCTCCGACCTCCGAGGCCCTCGCCGCCGAGTTCGCCCGCCTCGGCGTGACCCGCGTGCTCGCGATCGGCGACGTCACCGCGCCCGAGGGCGTCGACGTCGTCGCCTCCGCCTCCGACGCGGCCGCCCTCAGCACTGCGTCCGGCCTGACCGTGACCGACCTGGCGCTCGCCGACCTCGCCGCCGCCGCGCCGTCCACCGCCTCCGACGCTCCCTTCGGCGCCCTCCCGGCCCGAGCCGACGCCCTGACCGGCCTGCACGCCCTCGCCCGCGCGCAGGACGCCGACGTCGCCGCACTGGCGACCGCCCGCGCGGCCGGCGTGCCCGTCACCGTGGTCGACGGCGACGACCTGCTCGCCTCGGGCCTAGCCGTGACCGCGATCGCCGAGGCCGACGCCTCCTGCACGCTGCTGCTCGGCCCCGTGCTCGCCGCCCAGCCCGAGCCCGAGTGGGCCGTGCGCGCGGCCGCGAGCGGCTGGCAGCTGCCGGGCGGCGGCCAGCGGATGTTCGGCGGGCACCTCTTCGTCGCGATCTACGGCACTCCGGGCGCTCCCGTCCTCGGCGTGCTGGGGGAGCAGGGCCTCGAGCCCACGATCGCGCGGGCGGAGGCGGTGGCCGAGCCGTACCGGGCGCTCACCGACAAGCAGGTCGTGCCGAGCCTCGAGATCATCACCACGGTCGCGGCGGGCGACCCCGGCAAGGACGGCGACTACTCCAACGAGCTCGACGCCGCCGACATCCGCCCCTACATCGACGCGGCGCAGGCGGCGGGGATGTACGTGGTGCTCGACCTGCAGTCGGGGCTGACCGACTTCCTCACCCAGGCGAAGCAGTACGCGGATCTGCTGACGCTGCCCAACGTCGGCCTCGCGCTCGACCCGGAGTGGCGCCTGCTGCCCGGCCAGAAGCCGCTGGAGCAGATCGGGCGCGTCTCGGCCGCCGAGGTCGACAGCGTGTCGGAGTGGCTGGCCGACCTGGTGCAGAGCGAGGGGCTGCCGCCGAAGATGTTCGTGCTGCACCAGTTCCGGCTGTCGATGCTGCAGGACCGCGACAGCATCCGCCGCGACCGGCCCGAGCTGGAGTTCCTCATCCACGTCGACGGCCAGGGCTCGCAGCCCGACAAGCAGGCGACCTGGGACGCGCTGCACGAGGGCGCCCCCGAGGGCATCGGCTGGGGCTGGAAGAACTTCTACGACGAGGACGCGCCCATGCTCACCCCCGCCGAGACCATGGCCGAGGTCCGCCCCCTCCCCGACCTCGTCACCTACCAGTAGGCGGAGCCCGAGGGCGGGCGTCAGCGGCGCAGGAGCTCGCCGGAGACGACGCCCGCCTCGACCTCCTCGAGGGCGCGGCCGCGGGTCTCGGGCACGCGCTTCCAGATGAAGACGAGCGCGAGCAGGCCGACGGCGCCGAACAGGAAGAACGTTCCGGTGATGCCGACGCCGGAGACGAGGGTGGGGAAGAACAGGCCGAGCACCGCGTTCGTGATCCAGTGGCAGAAGATCGCGATGCCGACGCCGACGCCGCGGATCCGCAGCGGGAAGATCTCGGACAGCATCACCCAGGTGACGATGTTGAGGAACGTCTGCATGCTCCCCACGAACGCGACGACCAGCACCAGGATCACGTACGGCCGCGCCGGGTTCCCCACGGGGAGCGCGACGGAGGCGATGCCGATCAGGAAGTGCATCGCGGTGGTCAGGGAGTAGCCGAGCAGGAGGGTCGTGCGGCGGTTCATCGTCTGCATGAGCCGCAGCCCGATCAGGCCGCCGATCACGGCGATCGCCCCGGGTGCGATGTTGGCGACGAGCGCGCCGTCGTGGTCGAAGCCCGCCTCCTTCAGCACCGACTGGCCGTAGTACATGATCGAGTTGATGCCGGTGAGCTGCTGGGCGACTCCGATCCCGATGCCGACCAGCAGGATGCGCACCGCCCAGCGCTCGCGCAGCGCCTGCAGCAGGGGGATCCTCGGGCCGTCCTTCGCGCCGATCGAGCGGGCGATGGTCTCCGCCTCCGCATGGGCCCGGTCGGGCGTCCGGATGGTCGTGAGCACGTCGAGCGCCTCGTCGCGGCGGCCGTGCGCGATCAGCCAGCGCGGCGACTCCGGGACCCGGGTCATGCCGAGCAGGAGGGCGGCGGCGGGGAGCGCGGCGACGGCGAGCATGATCCGCCAGACGCCGGGCAGCTCGCCCCAGACGGTGCCGATGACGGCGTTGGCCACGAAGGCGGCGAGCTGGCCGATCACGATCATCAGCTCGTTGCGGCCGGCGAGGGAGCCGCGGATCTCGGAGGGGGAGATCTCGGAGAGGTAGATCGGCACGACCACCGAGGCGCCGCCGACGGCCAGTCCGAGAACCGCCCGCCCGAGGACCATCACGCCGAAGCCCGGCGCCACCACGCAGACCAGGGCGCCGACGAGGAAGAGCACGGCGAGGAGGCGGATCGTGGTCCGCCTCCCGAGGGCGTCGGCGAGGCGTCCGCCCGAGATCGCGCCGATCGCGGCGGCGAAGAGGAGCGAGCTGGTGACGACCCCCTCGGTCAGCGCGGTGAGGCCCAGCTCGGCCGACATCGGCTCGAGGGCGCCGTTGATGACGCCGGTGTCGTAGCCGAAGAGGAGGCCGCCGAGGGTCGCGATGAGCGCGATGAGGCCGAGACGCCGAGTCGGCGCCTCCAAGGAGGTGGTGGTCATCCGCTCACTCTGACGCATGGCCGCGCGGTGAGCGAACCCTGGACCGTCGGGGGAACCCGGTGTAGCGGGTCCCCTCGACGGCCCGGGGCCCCTCGGCGGCAGGGAGGGGGGAGGGAGCGTGCGGAGGGGGTGCTCAGGAGGAGACGCGCGCGCCCTCGCGCAGGCCCTCCTCCTTGGCCTGCTGCACCAGGGCGGCGATGCGGCGGCGCGAGCGCGAGCGCCCGGCGAGCAGCGCCGCGAGGATGAGGGCGACGCCGAGGATCACGAGCAGCTGCGGGACCGGCACGGCGGCGACCGTGATCGACTCCGTCACGGGAGCGGTGGCGACCGGCTCCTGATCGGCGGCGGCGACGGTCGGTGCGATGGTCAGGTCGGCGCCGACCCCGAAGAGGGGCCAGATGCCGTCGAGCTGCACCGAGACGCTGCGCCGGTCGCCGGGCAGCAGCTCCTGCTGGGGCGCGTCGGCCGCGACGACGGGGGCGGTGGCGCCCTGGGCGCTCGCCGTGCCGTCGAGCAGCAGGCGCACGTTGCCAGTGTTCACCACGTCGGCGACGAGCGAGAGGGAGCCGGGCTGGAACGGGTTCCAGGAGAGGCGGTAGTCGCTGGCCAGGTCCTCGACGGAGAAGGAGGGGGTCACCTCGCCGGTCACGCGGGTCATCACGCGGAAGCCGATGCGGCTCTCCACTCCGACGTTCGCGCCTCCCGCCTCGGTGCCCTGCGAGAGCACGGAGGCGGCGATGCCGGCGGCGTGGTCGCCGGGGGTGGCGTTGTCGGGGACCGTCACGGTGAACGGCACCACGCCGCTGCTGCCCGGATCGACGGTCACGGTCTCGGGGGCGGAGATCCACAGCCCGGCGTCGACCGACTCCTGGTCGGAGTTCAGCATGTTGAAGCGGCCGGTGTCGGTGAAGTAGCCGTCGGCGCTGGTGATGCTGAAGGTCACGGGCTGGTCGCTGAGGTTCCGCACGACCGCCTCGTCCGAGGCGCTCGCGCCGGGGGCGAGCTCGAGCTCGACCCACGCGCGCTTGTCGGGGACGCCGTCGGTGGAGGGGCTGACCGCCCAGGTGATCGCTCCGTCGGCCGCGACGGCCGCCGGAGCGACCCCCACGCCGAGGAGGGCGACGACCAGCGCGAGCAGCGCGGGGAGGAGCGGGCGGCGGGGAGCGGCGGAGCGGCGCGGAGCAGTCATCAGAACCTCATGGTCGCACGGGGGAAGCACGACGCGGCCGGGCGGGCGGGCCCGGCCGCGTCGGCCGTGGTGGGATCGCGGCCGAGGGAGTGCGTCCCCCGGCCGCGACGGGTCACTCGAAGAGCGACAGGGTGATGGTGGACGAGTACGCGCCGGCGTCCACGTTCACGGGGGTGCGGAGGAAGAGGTCGGCGTCGGCGCTCCAGGAGCCCTCGGGGTTGACCTGCTGGGAGTTGCTGGCGACGATCGCGAGCAGCTCCTTGCCCTTCAGGCCGACGCCGTTGGCGCCGCCGTCGATGGCGGTGCCGACCTCATCGCCCGCGGCGACCTCGCCGAGGTCTCCACCGTCGACCAGGTCCGGGGTCCAGCCGAGGTTCTCGGCGCCGATGGTCGAGCCGTCGGCCGACGTGAAGTCGCTCGCCGTGCCGATGACGTACCACGCGGAGTCGGGGGAGACGTCCGCGGCGTCACGGGTGTCGGTGACCGTGACGGTGGGCAGGGTGCCGGTGAACTGGCGGCGGACGTTGTCCGAGCCGGTCTCGGTCAGCGTCGTCGAGTCCGCGGCGACGGTCATCGAGAGGGCGCCGGTCCCGGGGAGGTCGGCGATCTCGACGTTGACGTCGACGTCGTCGTTGCCGTAGTTGACCTCGGCGGCGAACGCCGTTCCGGCGACTCCGAGCAGGAGGACGCCTCCGGCCAGTCCAGCGGCTCCGCGGATCAGAAGGGATCGGGTGTTCATGTCGGGTGTTCTCCGTTCTCCGGCCGGCGTCGTCGCCGGCTCGATCTCAATGGGTGTGGGTCGTGCCCGCGGATCAGCTGCAGCTGGCCGCGGAGTAGGGGGCGGTCGCGGAGGCCGTGGCCGGCTTCCCGCTGATGAACGCGGTCGCCGTGGCGGTCGCGGATCCGTCGGTCACGCTCGTCGCCCGGGTGGTGAAGGCGGCCGAGACGGTGGCGCCGGGAGCGACGTCGGCGAAGCTCTTGGAGCCCCACGTCGTGCCGATCACGATCTTCGCGGCGAAGGCGTTCGGGTTCGTGGCGGTCGCGGTGACGACGATCTTCCCGGCGGCGCAGCGCGTCGTGGAGGTCGTGGTCACGGCGATCGCGGGTGCCGAGTCGGTCACGGGACCGACGGAGGCGGAGGCCGTCGCCGGCGTCCACTGCGGCTTCGCGGCGGTCACGGCCACCGAGATCGTCGCTCCGCGGTCGGCGGCGGTGAGCGTGTAGCTCGACGCCGTCGCCCCGCTGATCGCGGTCCCACCGCGCTTCCACTGGAAGCCGGTCGCCGTCCACGGGGAGGAGGCGGAGGCGGTCAGCGTGCTGCCCACCGTCGCCTTCCCCGTGATCGAGGCTGCGAGCGGCGCGGTGTCGACGATCGTCTGCGCGGCGACGCTGGTGAGGGTCGGGACGACCTTCTGCATGAGCCCGGTCGTCTTGTCGAAGGTCACCCGGTCGATCGTCGTCTCGCGGTGCTGGCCGTCTCCGCCGGGGATGGCGAAGCGGTGGTAGGCGATGTACCAGTCGTCCGTGCCGGGCACGTTGACGATCGAGTTGTGGCCCGTGGCGAGGATGCCCTGCGAGGTGTCCTTCTCGAGGACCACGCCGCGGTAGGTCCACGGTCCGTCGACGCTCGTCGAGGTGGCGTAGCCGACCTTGTAGTTCTCCGAGCCGGTGTCGTCGATCGAGTAGGTGAGGTGGTACAGACCGTCACGGTAGTTCAGGAACGCACCCTCGCGGAAGTCGGTCAGGCCGCTGATCTTCTTGATCGTGCCGGTCTTGATCGAGAGCATGTCGTCGGACAGCTCCCCGTAGAGCGGGTCGCCGTTGCCCCAGAAGAGGTAGCTCTTGCCGGTCTTCGGGTCGGTGAACGCGGCGGGGTCGATCGCCTGGCCGGACCGCACGGACTCGCCGTTGGTGATCATCGCGGTCGGCTGCGCCGTGAACGGGCCCATCGGGCTGTCCGAGACGGCGACTCCGATCGTCTTGCGGTTCAGCGAGGAGTTCTCGCCGGAGAAGTAGAAGTAGTACTTCCCGTTCTTCTCGATGATCGTCGGCGCCCAGGCGTTGCCGGTCGCCCACGGCACGTTGCCGTTCGCGCCGTCGAGCGTCAGGAAGGGCTGCTCCGAGCGGGTCCAGTCGATGAGGTTCTTCGAGGACCAGGCGTAGAAGGTCTTGCCGCCCCAGCCGGCGAAGCCGTCCGAGGTCGCGTACAGGTAGTAGGTGTCGCCGAAGACCGCGATGTTCGGGTCGGCGTTCAGGCCTGCGAGGACCGGGGACTTCATGATGACGGCCTTCAGGGTCCAGGTGGTCGCGGTGCCGCCGGCGGCGGGCGTGAGCACGACCGTCTGCGGGGTGGAGAGGTCGCGGACGGTGCCGGAGGCGGGGCTCGCCGTGACGCCGGCCGCGGTGGAGAAGGTCGGGGTGAGCTTCGTCAGGTCGGTCCCCGGCTTCACCGGGAAGGTGACCGTCCTGCTCGCCGAGTCGACGATCGGGGCCGTCTTCAGGACGTCGCCGCTGAGCGACAGGTCGACCAGGGCCGACGTGTTGCCGGAGGCGGCGAGCACCTCGGAGGCGCTGAGGGCCCGGTTGTAGACCGAGAACTCGCGGATCTGGCCGCGGAAGCGGTTGTCGGCGTCGTAGTTCGAGCGCCCGATGTAGTTCGCCGAGGTGGAGCCGCCGCCGATGTCCTTCGGGTCGGTCGTGACGGTGCCGCTGGCGACCTTCACTCCGTCGAGGTAGATCGTGCCGGTGGTGCCGGAGAGCGTGTACGTCAGGTGCGCCCAGGTGCCGCGGGGGAGGGCCGAGCCGCCGGCGACGGTCTGCTCGGTGGTGTAGTTCCCGGTCGCGATGCTGGTGCGGTAGTTGTTGCCCGAGGTGAAGAGGTAGCCGTCGCCGGCGCCGTTCGTGGTGTTGCCCAGGCCGTAGAGGAAGTAGGCGCCGCCCTGCGCGGGGTCGATCCAGACGTCGGACTGGATGGTGAGGTCCGTCACTCCGGCGAGCAGGTCGTTCGGCAGCTTGACGTAGTCGTCGGTGCCGTCGAGCTGCAGGGCGCCGTCCTTCCAGGTGCCACCCGAGGGCAGCGTGCCGTTCTGGTTGTTGCCCGAGCTGTCGCGCACCGTGGTGCCCGAGCCGCCGTCGAAGGTGTAGCGGAGGATCTCGCCGGCCGCGTTGACCGGCTTCGCGGCGGGGCCGGTGCTGCTGGTGCCGTAGGCGGCCGTCAGGCGCGCCTCCTCGGCGCTCGAGAGGCGGAGCACCGAGCCGTGGCGGAAGGGCTTCGAGAACGAGTACGTGTTCGCGCCGGTGGTGCCGACAGGAAGCGCCGTGAACCGCATGTCCGAGAGGGTGTCGGTGACGTAGGCGGAGTAGCCGAACGAGTCGCCCATGACGACCCATCGGCCGTCGGGCAGCTGGTAGACGGTGAGGCCCTCGAGGTGGTCGGAGAGGCCGCGGGACTTCTCCTCGCCGAAGCCGATCACGCGGGTCCACGGGCCGGCGAGGCTCGGGGCCTTGTCGACGACCGTGCGCCAGTCGGCGGTGGAGAAGCGGTAGTAGGTGTCCCCCTCCTTCGCGATGGTCGTGTCGATGATGCTGCCGCGGCTCCCGCCGCCGGCGGCGGGGTTCTCGTCCAGCCAGACCTTCGGGGTGGTGAAGCCGACGAAGTCGCGCGTGGTCGAGACGTAGACGCGCTGGGCGGAGGCCCCGCCGGTCAGCGTCTTGTCGCGGGCGGACCAGTAGACGTAGTACTGGCCGGTCGCGTCGTCCCAGATCGCCTCGGGAGCCCAGACGTTGCCCGCGTCGGGGAAGCCGGCGAAGACGATGCTCTGATCGCTCCAGTTCACGAGGTCCGTCGAGCGCCAGACGACGAGGTTCTTGCTCGCGTTGGTCTGGTCCCAGGTGCCGCCGGGAGCGGTGCCCTCGGCGTGCAGGTCGGTGCCGATGATCCAGTACTCGTCGCCGGTGGGGGAGCGCACGAGGTGCGGATCGCGGACGCCGAGGGTGCCGCCGAGGTTGGCGAGCACGGCCTTGTCGTTGTTGAGCTTCGACCAGTGCAGACCGTCGGTGCTGGAGCCGAAGTAGATCTTCTCGTAGTCGGTCGAGGCGAAGTGGGTCCAGAGGTAGCCCGCGTCGTACTCGGTGTCGAGGTCCGCGGGAGCCGCGGTCACCGTGACGGGCAGCTGCCGGGTCGCGGTCGTGCCGGCGATCGTCGCGGTGAGTGTGACGGGCGTGGCGGCGGACCGGCGCTTCACGACGCCGGTCGTGCTGAGCACGGCCGTGTTCGAGGAGGACCAGGCGACGTCGTAGGAGCCGGCCTTCGCGGGCAGCGTCACGTTGCCGCGGACGTCGCCGGAGTTGACGATCGAGAGGGCGTCGAGCGCCTTCTGGGCGTCGGCGTTCACGTCCTTGGCGGGCACGGTGGCGGTGAAGATGCGGGTGGCCGTGGCCGAGCCGCGGGTGGTCGTGGCGGTCAGCTCGACCGAGGCGACCCCGGTCGCGGGCGGCGTGACGACTCCGCTGGTCGAGACGACCGCGGAGTTGCTCGAGGCCCAGGCGATGGCGGAGCCGTTGGGGCCGGTCGTCGGGAGGGTGAGGTTCGCGGAGACCGAGGAGAGGCTCCCGAGGTCCAGGGCGGCGGAGTCGCGGGAGACGCGCGTGCTGTCCGGGGCCTGGAGGGTCGCGACGTCGGCCGCGCTGAGCGCCGTGCTGTAGACGCGGAAGTCGCGGACCGAGCCGGCGAGGGTCTTGTCCGCCGTGTAGACGGAGCGGCCGATCGCGTTCGCGGTGGTGGTGCCGTTGCCGATCGCGGCGGGAGTGATGGTCACTCCTGTCTGCTGCGCGACCTGGGTGCCGTCGAGGTAGAGGCGTGCGGTGTCGCTCGCGTCGTCGAGCGTGTAGGTGAGGGTCTTCCAGACGCTGCGCGCGAGGTTCGCGTTGGAGTTGACGGTCTGCTCGGTGGTCCAGTTGCCGGTGGCGATCGAGGCCTTGTAGCCGTTGCCCGTCGTGTAGAGGTAGCCGTTCCCGGCGCCGTTCGTCGTGTTGCCGAGGCCCCAGATGAAGTAGGGCGTGCCCTGGTTCGCGTTCACCAAGACCTCGGTGCTGACCGTGATCGAGTTCAGGCCCGCGAGCAGGTCGTCGGGCAGCTTGACGTAGTCGTCGGTCCCGTCGAGGGCGACGCCCGCGGCTCCGCGAGGAGCGGCTCCGTTGACGAGCGTGCCGGTGCGGCCCTTGCCCGAGCTGTCGGCGACGGTCGTGCCGCTCGTCTCGTCGAGCGCGTAGCGCAGGACGAGGCTGTCGGAGGGAGCTGCGCTCGCCGACTGGGCCGTCAGAAGGGGGACGGTGAGGGCCACGGCCGTCACGAGGACGAGTGGTCGCAGGAAAGGCTTCATCGCGCTTTGCTCCAGGGTCGGCACCATTGCTGAGGGGAGGGAGTGTGCCGGCTTCGTACGCGGCAATGTTCACGGTAACACTATGTTGACGACAACGTGAAGAGCCTAACCGGATCATTTCCCGACACTCCAGAGGAGAGGCGAACCGGTTCGACGAATCCTGAGTGCATCCTGGAGCGACGCGGACGCCGATGTCCGGTCGGATCAGCCGCGGTCGACGTCGCGCGAACGGCTCAGCGCGCGGTCCATCGCCCTCAGCGTCCGGAAGCCGGCCCGCTCGGCCACGGCCGCGCGAGCCGAGGGCGAGAGCGACGGGCTCGCGGCGAGCAGCGACGCGGCGAGGTGCACGCGCCGCTCGCGGAGGGTCGCGGCCACGGTCGTGCCCCGGCGGTGGAAGGCGCGGTCCAGCGTCGCCCGCGAGACGCGGAGCCGCATCGCGAGAACGCCGGCGGTGAAGTCCGCGTCACCCGCCTCCGCATCGATGACGGCGATCGCGCGGAGGAGGACGCCCTCGAGTCCGTCCTCCGGACGGGCGGGCGGCAGGCTCTGCTTGATCAGGGCCGACGCGGTCGCCTCGAGCGCCCGGCGCAGCTCGCTGAAGCCGGGATCGCCCGCCGCGAGGTCCGCGTTGAGGGTCGCGTTGACGAGGGAGACGAAGGCGCCGCTGTAGCTGTCGGCGGCGAGCAGGGCGCAGGACGGCCCGTCGGACTGTGCGCTCGTGAGGCCGAGCCTGCCCCAGGACGTCCTCAGCGCCAGCCAGGCGGAGTCCTCCTCCGCCCGGAACCGAGCGGAGTCGTCGCGTCGGAGGAGGGCGAGCCCGCCGGGCCGCAGACGAGCGGCCTCGAGAGGGCCGTCGACGACGATCTCGCCGGCGACCGGGACGATGAGGTCGACCTCGGCCCGGTCGGGGGCGGGGAGGGGCGGGTCGGTCCGGAGCGTGCCGGGTGTGTGCCAGAGGCGGCTCAGCCGGAAGCCGTCGACGGCGAGCACGTCCCCGGCGAGGTGCAGGGGCGGAGCTCCGTCGCTCGCCCAGCCGAGGCTCCTCAGCCACGCCTCCACGCGGGGACCGCTCAGCTGCAGCGTCTCGACGAGACCGCGCGGGGCGGCCGGCTGCTCGGAAGCGGTCACCGGGCTCCTTCGCAGCGGGGACGGGGTGCGCGGGCGGTGACCACGTTAGGCCGGGGGAGGGGCGCCGAGACGGGGTGGCGCGTTCCTCCTCGGACGAGGCGCCCGTCCTCGGCGGGAGGGCGGAGGCGGCCCTCCTCGCCCGCGGTCCGGCAGGACGCGGGCGGAGAGGGCCGCCGGGCGCGGATCAGCGGCAGTCGGTTCTCGCCTTGATCCAGTGGGGGTTCAGCGCGCCGTCTCCCTGGGCGGTGATCCCGGCCGCATCGGGGCCGGTGCTGGCACCGGAGCCGATCTTGGTCCACGTGTTCTGCGCCGTGCTGTAGTACCAGATGTCGCCGTTCGCCTTCACGGAGACGTTCCCATCCGCTCCCTGACCGTAGGTGCGGACGAACCCGGAGTTCTCCGGAACGGTCGCGAGCCGGGTGCCGTACTGCAGGACCCCGTCCTTGATCCAGTGGATCTCGAACGTCCCGCCCGGCCGCTGGGTCAGTCCGGCGGCGCTCGGCTCGGTGCTGGCTCCGGTGCCGACGAGGTCCCAGACGTTGCCCTGCGGGGTGTACCGCCAGATGTCGCCGTTCGACTTCACGGCGATCGTGCCGCGGGTGCCGAGGCCGTAGACGCGGACGAATCCGGAGTTGGTCGGCACCGTGGCCGCTGCGGTGCCGTACTGCAGGACTCCGTTCTTGATCCAGTGGACGTTCAGGGTCCCGGCCGGGTTCGCGGAGATGCCGGCCGCGCTCGGCTCGGTGCTGGCGCCGGTGCCCAGAAGGGTCCACTCGTCGGCCTGGCGGTTGTACCGCCAGACGTCGCCGTTCGACTTGATGGAGACGTTCCCGTCCGCGCCCTGACCGTAGGTGCGGACGAATCCGGAGTTGCTCGGAACGGTCGCGAGCGCCTTGCCGTACTGGAGGACTCCGTCCTTGATCCAGTGCGCGTTGTAGGTTCCGTCCGGCTGCTGCGTGAGCCCGGACGTGCTGGGCTCCGTGGAGGCGCCCGTGCCGAGCTTCTGCCAGCCGTCCGACCGCCGGTACTGCCAGATGTCGCCGTTCGCCTTGACGGAGACGTTGCCGTTCACACCCTGCGAGGAGGTGTGGATGAAACCGGAGTTCTCGGGAACAGTGGCGAGGCCCGTGCTGTACTGCAGGTCGCCGGTCTGGCGGACCGGGAACGGGGCGTTCGTCTTCGCCGAGCCGCCGAAGGCGAGGGCCGAGCCTGTCGAGGGGCCGGCGATGACGCTGCCGGCGGGGATGGTGGCGACTCCGTTCGCGTCGGTCACGAAGGTGTCGGTCCCGCTCCCTCCGAAGCGGAAGCCGGGCGGGGTGTTCACCCGCACAGGGACGTTCGCGACGTTGCCGCCGGTGAGGGTCAGCGTGATCGGCGCCGTGTTGGGCATGCACGCGATCATGGTCGGGATGGAGCTGAACACGAGGGTCTGCGTGGCAGAGGCGGCGGCGGCCGGGGTGGCCGTCGCTGCGGCGATCACGGGCAGGGACCAGGTGGCGCCGGCGACGACGGTGCGTCGCCTCAGCGGACCCTGCTCAGCGGGAGAGTTGTCGGAAGTCACAGTGAAGCTCCTCGGTCTGTCTTCTCGCCGGCGGCCTGCTCGGAGGACGGTCGTCGTCCGCTCGGCCGCTTCGGCAGGTACGACGGGCGCCGTACCGCTGGGGAGTCTTCCCGCGGGCGGGCGGTCGGCCCAAGCGCTCGGGGGCAGGTGAGGAGGAAGTGGCGCTGCCGTGAGGAGGGAGTGGTGAGCTCCGGCGCCGTCCCGAGTCGCGATAGCCCTCCTGACCCGGGATCCCCTCGGTCGCCCGTTCCGGCCGGGGCGCCGCCGGTGCGATGAGTGGGAGCGTCGCCGTCCGCTGTGACCGGTCCCGTGACAAACGGACCACGCGCGGGCTGCGAATCACTCCCGTGGTGAGGCGTCAGCGTGCCCGCGAGGAGGGGGCGCCCGATGGGGTCGAGATCGGGCGAGATGTACCGGCGGATGGCCGAGCACTGGAACGGCGTGGAGGCCCGTTCTGAACTGCGGGTCGAGGGGACGGGCTCGCCCGGCTTCGAGATCGCCAGACTGTGGATCCCCGGCGGCTGCGTTCTCGAGCAGAAGCCGCAGTCGCGCTGCCCGCCGGGCGCGCATCTGCTGCTGGTCGTCGAGGGCGGAGGACGCATCCGACAGGACGGACGGATGCTCGAGTGCGGCAGTGGTGATCTGGTGGTCATCGACGCGGAGCCGCGGACCGGGGCGTGCTTCCCCCGCTCGACCGTGATCTACGCCTGGATGCTCGGCGAGCGGGCGCCGGAGCATCGCTGGGTCACGGAGCGCTTCGGCGAGGTCCTGCCGGTCGCCGACTCCTTCCTGGCTCCGGCGCGGGCGCTGATCGACGGTCTCCTCGACGGCGACCCCGCTCTGGCGGAGCAGCCCGCCGTCGCCCGGGCGGGCGAGGCCTTCCTGAAGGAGCTGGTCGAGAGCTCCGCGCCGCGCAGACGTCCCCGCGCCGAGGAGGTCTACGGGGAGGCCATGGCCCTCATCGAGGAGCGCCACCGCGATCCCGCCCTCACCGCCGCCCGGCTCGCCCGCGAGCTTCTGGTGTCGGAGCTGACGCTGGCTCGCGCGTTCTCCTTCCTCAGGCGGACGGCCGACGACGAGCTCGAGCGGCGCCGGGCGGGCACCCTCCTGCTCCTGATCGGCGGGCGGTCCCTGGCGACGGCCGACTTCGCGCGCGCGGCCGAGGAGGCGGGCTTCGCCTCCGAGGGGAGCGCTCGCCGCGCGCTGTGGCGGCTCTCCCCGCGCCGCTGACCGGGACGGTCCCCGTGGCCGTCCTCCCGGTCCGGCGACGGCGTGCGGCCGGATTCCGAGTGCGAGGCGCGGAGGCCTGGGAGATCCGTGCGAACGTCCGGCGGTGATCGACAGATGAGGGATTCTGTTCGTTCGACGCGGAGGAGGCGGGAGATGGGGGCCGCAGAGGAGCGGATGCAGGAGTTCATCGGCGCGTGGGACGAGCCGCAGGCGGGCGCCCGGGGACTCCGCTGGGATGCTGCGTACGGGCCGGGCCTCCGGGTGACGCGGGTCTGGGCGCCGGGGGGGATCAGGGTCGACCGTCCGCCGGCGTTCGACCGGGCTGCCGAGTCCGAGGAGGTGCACGTGTCCCTGATCGTGGAGGGCGGGGGAGACATGATCCTCGAGGAGGGCTCGCTCGAGGCGGTGCCGAACAGCGTCCTCGTCCTCGAGGCGAGGACCGCGGCACGCATCGACTACCGGCGGTCCACCCTCTCGTACACCTGGAGCTTCGACGCCGCCGTGCTCGAGCACCGGTGGGTCCGCGAGCGGATCAACGAGGTCGTGCCGGTGCGCGAGTCGGTCTGGACGCCTGCCCGTGCCCTCGCCAACAGTCTGATCGAGGGTGATCCGGCCGTGCTCGGGGCCGCCGGCGTGAGGCGGGCGAGCGAACTGCTGATGGAGGGGATCGTCGAGCACAGCGCTCCGCGGGTCCGGACCCGGAGCGCCGACCAGGTCTACGCGGAGGCGATCCCGGTGATCGAGGCGCGCCACCGCGACCCGGCGTTCTCCGCCGCGGTGCTCGCCCGGGAGCTGCTCGTCTGCCCCCGCATGCTCGCGCAGGCTTTCGCGTTCCTCGGCCGCACGCCGGCGGAGGAGATCGAGACGCGCCGGGCGGGCACCCTCCGGCGCCGCATCGGCCTGCGGCGGCGGGGCCCTGCCGACTTCGCCCGCCTCGCCGAGGAGTGCGGCTACCGCACCCGCGAGCAGGCCGCGCTGACGCTCAGCCGCTCCGCCTCCTGAGGCCGGCGGAGCGCCTCGGACACGACGGCGCCCCCTCGTCCGCGGAGGGACGAGGGGGCGCCGGGGGAGATCGGGCGGGAGCCCGGTCAGGTCTTGCTGCGGGCCATGACGGCGCGCTGGAGGAGGACGAAGACCAGGAGGATGCCTCCGGTGATGATCGTGGTCGCCTCCGGCGGGATGCCGCCGTCGCGGGTGATCAGGACGTTCATCAGTCCGAGCACCAGGGCGCCGACCACCGAGCCGAGCACGAAGCCGACGCCGCCGGTGAGCAGCGTGCCGCCGATGACGGTCGCCGCGATGGCGTCGAGCTCCCAGCCGGTGCCGGTGATGTTCTGCGCGCTGCCGAGGCGGGCGGTGTAGACCACACCGGCGAGACCGGCGAGCGTGCCGCTGATGATGTAGATGAACAGCTTGGTCCGCACGACCGGGAGGCCCATCAGGGCCGCCGACTGCTCGGAGCCGCCCATCGCGTAGACCGTGCGGCCGAGGCGGGTGCGGTGCAGCACGAAGAACGCGCCGGCCACGACGAGGATCGCGATGATCACGCCGGGGCTGATGACGAAGTCGTTGACCTTCGGGCCGTCGATCAGCTTGATCGGCGTGGCCAGGCTCAGCACGGCCGAGTCCTCGGGGAGGCGCTCCGGGACGGTGCTCAGCATGGAGGCGAGACCGCGGGCCAGGAACATCATCGCGAGCGTCGCGATGAACGGCTGCACGTTGAAGTACTGGATCAGGACGCCGGAGATCACGCCGAACAGGGCGCCGATCACGACCATCAGGACCATCACGAGCCAGGGGTTCCAGCCGGCGTTGATCAGGAGCACGCCGCTCACGCTGCTGAACGCGATCACCGCGCCGACCGAGAGGTCGATGCCGCCGGTGAGGATCACGAAGGTGAGGCCCACGGCGAGGATGATCAGGTGCGCGTTGTTGACCAGCAGGTTCGAGATCGTGCTCGCCTGCAGGATCCGGCCGTAGGCGGCCTCGCCGTAGATGATCATCCCGAAGAAGATGATCAGCGCGGCCAGGGTGGGCAGCTTGTCCAGGTGCTGGCTCAGCCAGCCGCGCGCCCCGGAGGTGCGCTTGGTGCTCGCCGGAGGGGCGGAGCGGGTCATCACGGCACTCATGCGGGGATCGCCTCTTTCTGCGGGACGCTGCGGCGCGCCTCGCGACGGGACTTGAAGGCGGAGCGGACGCGCTCGGACTGCAGGAGGCAGAGCGCGACGATGACGATCGCCTTGAAGGCGGGCGTCGCGGAGGACGAGACTCCGAGGAACACGACGGTCTTGTCGAGGGTGGCGATCAGGATCGCGCCCACGGCGGCACCGGTGATGTTGAACTTGCCGCCGGCGAGCGAGGTGCCGCCGATGACGACCGCGAGGATCGCGTCGAGCTCGAGCTGGTAGCCGGTGCGCGAGACGTCGACCGTCATCACGCTCGCCGTGGCGAACACGCCCGCGACTCCGGCGAGGATGCCGCTGCCGATGTAGGCGGTCATCAGCAGGCCCCGGCGGTTGATGCCCGCGAGGCGGGCCGCCTTCGGGTCCATGCCGATGGCCTCGATCATCAGGCCGAGGGCGCTGCGGCGCACCAGGACTCCGACGACCACGACGATGGCGATGGCGAGGAGGAACACGACCGGGAGCCCGAAGACGTACCCGTTCGCGAGCCAGCGGAAGGGCTCGTTGGTGGCGGCGGTGTTCTGGCCGCCGGTGATGACCTTCGCCAGGCCGCGGCCCGCGAGCATCACGACCAGCGTGCTGATGAAGGGCTGGAGGCCCACCACCGAGACGAGGACGCCGTTCACGGCTCCGAGCACGGCGGCCACCAGGAGGGCGACCGCGAAGGCTCCCGCTGCCGCGCCGAGCGAGTCGGGCGCTCCCGCGGAGTTGAGGAACTCCATCGAGACGGCACCGGCGACGACCATGATCGAGCCGACCGAGAGGTCGATGCCCCCGGTCGCGACGACCAGGCACATGCCGACGGCGATCATCAGGATCGGAGCGGCGGCGCGGGCGATGTCGATGACGTTGCCGACGAGGTAGCCGGTGGTGGGGCTGACCGAGACGGCCAGGTAGCCCGGGTCCTTGACGACGTTGACGAGGAGGAGCAGGGCGATCGCCACGACTCCCCAGAAGTACTGGCGGCGGATGATCCCGCCGAGGACGGATCCCCGGGCGGGTCGGGTGTCGCTGCTCATGATGCGGCCTCCTGCGTGGCGCTCTCGAGGACGACGACGTCCTCGTCGACGACTCCCTCTGCGGCGATGGTAGTGACGATCGACTCCGCAGTGACAGCGGGACCGTTGAGGATCTCCGCGATCACGCGGTGGTCCTTCAGGACGATGATGCGGTCGCTGAGGCGGACGACCTCGTCGAGCTCGGACGAGATGAAGACCACGGCGACGCCCTCGCCGGCGAGGGCGACGACCTTCTCCTGGATCTCGGCCTTCGCTCCGACGTCGATGCCGCGGGTCGGCTCGTCGAGGATGAGGATCTCGGGGGCGGTGGCGAGCCAGCGGCCGAGGAGGACCTTCTGCTGGTTGCCGCCGGAGAGCTTGCTGATCGGGCGGTCGGGGTCGGCCGGGCGCACGTTGAGCTCGACGAGGTACTTGCCGACGATCTCGTCCTTCTCCTTCTTGGAGAGGGGGCGGGCCCAGCCGCGCTTGGCCTGCACGCCGAGGATGAGGTTCTCGCGGACCGAGAGGTCGCGGATGATGCCCTCGTCGCGGCGGTTCTCGCTCGAGAACGCGATCTTGTGGGCGAGGCCGGCGGTCGGCGTCGGGACGTCGATCTTCTTGCCGTGCATCGTGATCTCGCCGGTGTCGGGCTTGTCGACGCCGTAGATCAGGCGCGCGAGCTCGGTGCGGCCGGAGCCGAGGAGCCCGGCGAAGCCGACGACCTCGCCGCGGTGCAGCGTCAGGTCGGTGCTCTCGATGGAGCCCTTCTTGCCGATGCCCTTCGCGGTGTAGAGCGGGGCGTCGCGGTAGAGGTGGTCCTGGCTCTCGCGCTCGGAGTCGAGGGAGCGCAGCGCCGCGATGTCCTTGCCGATCATCTTCGAGATCAGCGAGGTGCGGTCGAGCTCGTGGGTCAGGTACTCGCCGACGAAGGTGCCGTTGCGCAACACCGTCAGGCGGTCGCTGATCGCGTAGACCTGGTCGAGGAAGTGCGAGACGAAGAGGATCGCGACGCCCTCCGCACGGAGGCGGCGGATGACGACGAAGAGGTTCTCGACCTCGTTCGCGTCCAGGCTCGAGGTCGGCTCGTCGAGGATGAGCACCTTGGAGTCGCTCACCGTCGAGCGGCTGATCGCGACCAGCTGCTGCATCGCGATCGAGAGCGAGGCGAGCGACTGGCGCGTGTTGAGGTGGCCGAGGCCGAGCTTCTCGAGCGCGACCTTCGCGGCCTGGTGCGTGGCCTTCCAGTTGATGCCGAAGGGTCCGCGGACCTCGTAGCCGAGCATCACGTTCTCTCCGATGGAGAGGTTCGTGACCAGGTTGACCTCCTGGTACACGGTGGAGATGCCCGCGGCCTGCGAGTCGGCGGTGCCGGTCAGGCGACGGGTCTCCCCGTCGATCACGATGTCTCCGCTGTCGATGCGGTAGACGCCGGTGAGGGCCTTGATGAGCGTGGACTTGCCGGCGCCGTTCTCACCCATGAGGGTGTGGACCTCGCCCGGGAACAGGCGGAAGTCGACGCCGTCGAGGGCTTTCACGCCGGGGAAGCTGATCGAGATGTTCTTCATCTCGACGATCGGAGGCGAACCTGTCATGTCGCGTCGTTCCGTTCTCGAGCGGGGCGCAGCCGAACAGGTGCGCCGAAGGGTCGGAGCGACCGGGGCCGGCGGGTGGGCCGGCCCCGGTCGCTCCGGGGGAGTGGTGCCGCGTCGAGGAGGACGCCGGGCGACCGGTGGTGCTGAGCGACTAGAACTTGCGGTCGGGCAGCGCGGTGGTGGCGGCCTCGGGCGAGTCGAAGGTCTCGCTCGGGACGACGATCGAGGACTCGACCTTCTCGCCGGCCAGGGTCTTCTCGACCGCGTCGAGGGCGGTCTCGCCGAACAGCGGGTTGTACTCGGCGACGAAGCTCAGCTCGCCGTCGGCCAGCGCCTGCAGGGCGTTCTTGGTGCCGTCGATCGTGGCGATCTTGACGTCGGTGCCGGGGGTGAGGCCGGCCTCCTGGACGGCCTGGACAGCGCCGAGGCCCATCTCGTCGTTCTGTGCGAAGACCAGCTGGACGTCGTTGTTGTTCGACTTCAGGACGGTCTCGAAGACGCTCTTGGCCTCTTCGGTGGACCAGTTCGCGGTCTGCGCGCCGATCTTGGTGAACTTCGAGTCGGCGCCGATGACCTCGTCCCAGCCTTCGTTGCGCTCGTTGACGACCGAGACGCCCGCGGGGCCCTCGAGCGTGAAGTACTTCGCGCCGCTCGGGAAGGTGGTCTTGGCCCAGTCGGCGACCGAGGTGCTGACCGCGATGTTGTCCGGCGCGATGCGGGTCACGTAGAGGTCGGTGTTGTCCGGCTCGATGCCGCGGTCGATCAGGATGACCGGGATCTCGGCCTCCTGGGCGCGCTCGAGCGAGTCCTCCCAGCCGGAGCCCTCCGTGGCGGAGAGCAGGATGATGTCGACGCCCTCGTCCACGAAGGAGGTGAAGGAGTCGATCTGCGACTTCTGGTCTCCGTTGGTGGCGGGTGCGTACTTCAGGTCGAAGCCGGCGTCCTTGGTGAACGTGTCCTCGATGTTGGTCTCGTTCGCCTGGCGCCACGCGCCCTCGGGGCCGACGGCCACGAAGCCGACGGTGGTGAGGTCACCGCTCGAGCCGGAGCCCGAATCGGTGCCGGAACCGCCCGAGCAGCCCGCGAGTCCGAACGCGAGTGCGCCGACTGCTGCGAAACCCAGGAACTGGCCGATACGCCTCGTCTTGGACATAGATCTCCTCCTTGAGATCGCGGGCACGAAGAGAGTGCCCGAGATGGTGGACCCCGAAGGGCCTCGAATGCGGGCCTAGCGGCCCGAGGTGCGGTGAGTGCAGGATGTGCAGTGGGCGCCGGCCGAAGCAGCGCCACGACGAAATGTTACCGTGAACAATTCTTGTGACGCAACAGCACGGCGGTGCGCTTCGGTAACGATCCGGTCGCGGGGCCCGCAGGGCCCGATGGCAACCCTCTGCCCGGTGGTCGGGCCCGGGAGTAGCTTCCCTGGCCATGATGCTCCCTCGATCGCGCTCCGTCCCCGCGACGGCCGCGACGGCGGCTCTCGTGCTCGCGCTCTGCGGATGCTCCGCGGACGGCACGGCGGCCCGCCGCGCGGCCGACGCCTTCCTCTCCGCGCTCGCCGACGGCGACGGCCGCGCGGCGTGCGCGCTGCTCACCGGCTCCGCCCGCGAGGCCGTGGAGGACCGGGAGGGCGACTGCCCCGGCGGCGTGCTGGAGCTCGGGATCGCGGAAGACGGAGCAGGGGACGCCGAGGTCTACGGCCGGGCGGCGATCGTGCGCTCCGGCGGCACCGTGGTGTTCCTCACTCCGGGCGACGACGGCTGGCTGGTGCGCGCGGCCGGCTGCGCGCCGGTGGCGGACGCGCCCTTCGACTGCGTCCTGGACGGGAGCTGACGTGCGCACTGCCTCCGCCCTGTACTACGCCGTGATCGTGCTCGGCCTGATCGGGTTCTTCGCCGTCGGGATCCTCGGGAGGTGAGCCGGATGCGCCGCTTCCTGCGCCAGAACGGACTCTCGCTGTTCTTCCTCGCGATCTTCCTGCTCGCTCTCCTCGGGCAGTCGTTCGCCGGGCTCGCCGCGTACAACGACACCCAGGTCGCGGTGGGGCTGCGGGAGGTCGGCTACTGGCGCTTCGTCACCTCCTCCGACTTCGCGATCGACGTCGCCGAGAACTGGCAGTCGGAGTACCTCCAGTTCTTCCTCTACATCGGCGCGACCGTCTGGCTCGTGCAGCGCGGCTCGCCCGAGTCGAAGCGGGTGGGCGAGGAGGGCCTCGAGACCGACGAGCAGCAGAAGGCGGGGGCGTCCGCGGAGGACGACTCGCCGCCCTCGGCGTCCGCCGGCGGCCTGCGGCAGGCGCTGTTCTCGCACTCGCTGCTGCTGGTGATGGGGGCGGTGTTCCTGCTGTCCTGGGCGGCGCAGTCGGTGACGGGCGTCGTGGCCTACAACGAGGAGCAGCTGACGAGCCTGGAGGCGCCCGTCGACTGGCTCGGCTACGTCTCCTCCGCCGACTTCTGGAACCGGACGCTCCAGAACTGGCAGTCGGAGTTCCTCGCGGTGGGCAGCATGGCGGCGCTCGCCGTGTTCCTGCGCGAGCGCGGGTCGAGCGAGTCGAAGAAGGTGGGCGATCCGCACGGACGGACGGGGATCTGAGTGGTCAGGGTGCGTCGGATCGGACGCGGATCTCGTCGCCCTCGAGGGCGAACCGCAGGGACGTGCCGATCGGGAACCGCTCGCGCAGGGCCTCCGGCGCCGCCGACGTCACGGTGAACTGCGCGACCGCGGGGAACGCTCCGGCCGTGCAGCCCTGGAAGAACAGGCCGTCCTGTGGCTCGGCGGTCCGCACGATGGAGAGGCACGAGCCGGCGCTCGAGGAGCGGCGCTGCCGGACGACGGTGAGCCCCGTGTCGGCGGGCAGGCTCTGCCGCACGACGGTGAGCCCGCCGAAGTCCTCGGTGGTGACCGATCCGTCGAACCCCAGTCCCTCCCAGCCGGGGAGGTCGGTGCCGTTCGACAGCGGCAGCACGGCGACCTCGCGGCCGGGCTGTCCGTCCTCGGCGGTGGCGAGGCGGGTGGCCCCCGCGGCGACGGCGGCCGTCGCGGCCAGCGCGGCGAGGAGGAGGAGGCCGCACCGACGGGAGCGGCGGGGCGGGACGTGGCCGAGGGGGTCGGACGCCTCGTCGGCGGAGGCGTCCGCGAGAGGTGCCGCGTCCTCCGGCGCCGCGTCCCCGGAGTCCGCGGGAACCACCGCGCCCGGCAGTGCGGTGCCGAGGGCGGGACGGACGCGGGCCTCGAGCGCGGAGAGCCGGGCGAGCGCGCCGGGGTCCCGCTCGATGTCGGAGCCTCGGCCGTAGGCGCGCCGCTGCAGCTCCGCGAGCTCGTCCGGTCGCTGATCGTCCACCCCCGGATCCTCGCAGGCCCGGCGCCCGAGCGGGACCCGCCGGCGCGCCGAGGTCCTGGCGGTCGAGCAGCCCGGACGGCTCATCGAGACCCGGTGGACGGTGCGGCCGCTCGGCCGGCGGGGGAGGTCAGTCGTCGTCGTCGAGGTCGTCGTCGCGGTCGGCGGCGATCATCTCGACGATCGTGTCGACGGTGAGCCAGGGGCCGTTGCTGACCTCGCCGATCTTCTCGCGGTCCTTGAAGACGACGATGCGGTCGCTGAGGCGCACCACCTCCTCCAGCTCGGACGAGATGTAGACGACGGTCACCCCCTCCTTCGCGAGCTGCGCGATGTGCGCCTGGATCTCGACCTTCGATGCCACGTCGATCCCGCGCGCCGGCTCGTCGAGCACGAGCAGCCGCGGACGGGTCGCGAGCCACCGCGCGAGGACCACCTTCTGCTGGTTGCCTCCGGAGAGGTACTTCACCGGGATGTCCGGGTCGGCCGGCGAGATGTTCAGCGCCTCGACGTAGGTGCGCACCAGGGTGTCGGTCTCGGCGGCCGAGAGCGGGTGCGCCCAGCCGCGCAGAGCCTGCAGGCCCAGCACGAGGTTCTCGCGGAGGGAGAGGTCGCCGATGATCCCGTCCTCGCGGCGGTTCTCGCTCGAGTGGGCGATGCGGTGGCGCAGGCCCGACACCGGGTCGGAGATGTGCGCGGGCTGGCCGTCGATCAGCACCTCGCCGGTGTCCGGCTTCTCGACCCCGCTCACCAGCGACGCCAGCTCGGTGCGCCCCGAGCCGCGCAGGCCCGCGAAGCCCACGATCTCGCCGCGGTGCAGCTCCAGATCGGTCGGGCCCACGGCGCCGCGGCGGCCGATCCCGTGCGCGCGGTAGATCGCCGGGCCGACCGGCTGGCGGCGGTGCTCGCGGCGGTCGGAGCCGATCTGCCGCAGCGCGTCGATGTCCTTGCCGATCATCTTCGCGATCAGCTCCGCGCGGTCCATGGTGTGCGCCGGGTACTCGCCGACGGTGCCGCCGTCGCGGAGCACCGTCAGCCGGTCGCTGAGGGTGAGGACCTGCTCGAGGAAGTGCGAGACGAACAGGATCGCGACGCCCTGGTCGCGCAGCCTCCGCAGCACCGTGAAGAGGCGGGCCACGTCGCTGAGGTCGAGGCTGGAGGTGGGCTCGTCGAGCACGAGCACGCGCGGACGGTCGACCATCGCGCGGCTGATCGCGACCAGCTGGCGGATCGCCGGCGAGAGCGAGCGCAGCGGCAGGTGCGGATCGAGGTCCTCCAGGCCCAGCTCGGCGAGCATCTCGGCCGCGCGGTGGTGGGTGCGCGACCAGGAGATGCCGAAGCGGCCGCGGACCTCGTGGCCGAGCATCACGTTCTCGCCGATGCTGAGGTTGTCGGTGAGGCGCTCGTCCTGGAACACGGCCGTGATGCCCGCTGCCTTCGCCTCCGCCGGGCCGCTGAAGCGCCGGGCGACGCCGTCGACGAGGATCTCGCCCGCGTCGGGCTGGTGGATGCCGGTGAGCGTCTTGATCAGCGTGGACTTGCCCGCGCCGTTCTCGCCCATCAGCCCGTGGATCTCGCCCGGCACCAGCCGCAGGTTCCCGTCCTTCAGAGCGGGTCCGGAGGCGAAGGAGACGCGGATGCCGGTCATCTCGACGACGGGTGCCGCGGAGCTCCGGGTCGTCCTCGATGAGATCGCCACGTGCCGTCCTCGGTTCGTGTGCGGCGCGCCGTCAGGGTCCGGCGTGCCAGGGGCTGCCGCCGATGATACGCGAGCGCATGCGGCGGGACGGGAACAGGAGGGTCACGATCGGGGAGCGGCCGTGGAGGAGCGGATCACCAGCTCCGTGGGGATCCGGGTGCGCTGCGGGATCTCCTGGCCGCGGATCCTCGCGTGGATCACCTCGGCGACCGTCGTCCCGAGCTTGTCGAAGTCCTGGCGGACCGTCGTCAGCGGCGGGAGGAAGTGGCGGGCGGTGGGCAGGTCGTCGAAGCCGACGATGCTCATGTCCTCGGGCACGCGGATCCCGCGCTCGACGAGGCCGTGGATCACTCCGAGCGCCATCTCGTCGTTCGCGACGACCATCGCGGTGAAGTCGGGCACCGACTGCAGGCTCGCGGCGAAGTCGTACCCGGAGTCCGGGGTCCAGTCGCCGATGACGATGGGGCGCTCGTGCATCCCCCACGACTTCGCGCGGCTGTGGAAGGCGCGCTCGCGGGCGCGCGCGTCGAGCCAGTCGAGGGGGCCGGAGAGGTGCAGCACGTCGCGGTGGCCGAGGTTGCCCAGGTGGTCGACGGCCTGGAACATGCCGGCCTGCTGGTCGACCGAGACGGTGAGGAAGCTCGGATCCTTGTCGCTCTTCACCACGAGCGTCGGCACGCCGATCTCGACGGTGCGGAGGGTCGCCACGGAGGAGGAGCGCGGCGCGATCACGCAGAGCGCGTCGATCCCGAGGCCCATCAGGTGGGCGATCGCGTCGGTGGGGGTCATCTCGAGGTCCGGCCGCAGCGCGACGGAGGTGATCGAGTACCCCTTCTCGCGGGCGGCGCGCTCGATCGCGCGGAGGGTGCTCGACGGCCCGTACTCGGCGCCGCTCTCGATCATCACGCCGATGCGGTCGGTGCGCTGCGTGACGAGGGAGCGGGCGGCGATGTTCGGCCGGTAGTTGAGCTCGTCGACCGCTTCGAGGACCTTCTGGCGGGTCGACTCCTTGATGTTGGGGTGCCCGCTGAGCACGCGCGACACGGTCATGTGCGAGACGCCCGCGACCGCCGCGACATGGCGGAGGTTCGGCCGATCGGCCATGAGAGGACCTCCTCCGCTCCCCGGGCGGGTGAGCCGCGCCACCCCGGCGCGGACGAGGCTCAGAGGGCTCGGCTGCCGGGGGTGGCACCAGCATAGTCAGGCGGGGCCGACCTCCCGGTGGGCGCCTCCTGAGCGGGCGGGCATCGTCCGTTCCGCTGCCGGATCCGCCGTGGCGCGGGGCGGGCGGGACCGTCCCGGTCGCGTCGCTCTCACTGCGGTCCTCGATGATCGAGGGGGCTCCGGCGCCCCTGCCGCCGGGGAGCTCCGTGAAGCGGAGGACATGCGGTTCCCTGCTGCGCTCGATGTCGCGGAGGCACGAATCGACTGTCGACTCCGCGTTCGGAGACTCGGAGTAGAAGCTCTTCTCGAGATAGCACTCGTACGGGCCGTGCTCACGAGCGATGACATGAGCCGTACGGCTGCGGAGAACGATCTCGGCACGGGCCAGTCGAGCACGCAGGCTCTGCCGCAGCGCTTCATCTGCGTCGCAGACCGCTCGGACGTCCTCGAACGAGACTCCGTCCGCGAACGAGTCGTCCCCGTCGTGCGGAGCCCGCTGGAAGTAGCGGGCGTACCCGGAGAAGCGGTAGTAGTTCTGCGCGGCCAGGTAGCTCGTGCAGGCCTCCCCGTCGGCGATGCCGAGCCCGCGGTCACGGAGGAGCTGGACCTGCTGCTTCCACGACAGGCTCGGTTTCCGTGCCATCGCAGTACCTCGGTGCCGAAGAAAAAGGCCCCTCCCATGTGAGCATCGCGGAGAGGCTTGGGAGGGGGTCGATCGGATCGAATCTACCAGGCGTCCCTCAGCCGTGGTCCCTGCGGCGCCACTCGACCAGCAGGTGGCACGAGTGCTGATCGGACCATCGCCGCAGGACGGAGAGGGCCGACCGCCGCGGCGCCGAACGCTGCGGGTCTTCGAAGGCGCGGGGCGGGCGAGTACTCTCGGGAGCCTCATGGCACGCGACAACGAACCGACCGTCACCCTCACCGATCCGCTCGAGGAGCGCCTGCGCGCGCAGGTCGCCCGCGAGGGGGAGCGCAACGTCGCTCTGCGATCCGCGGCCCTGCTCACCGGCGGGTACGAGGGCGAGTCCTTCCTCCTCACCGTGGGCGGCGAGCACGCCGACGGGATCCTCAAGGGAGCGCCCTCCCTCTACTGGCCCGAGCTCTGGGGCGCCCGCGCGCTCCTCTACGTCTGGGACGACGACGCCGCCGACGCGGTGACCGCCGGACTCGCGAACCCCTCCTGGCGCGTCCGCGAGATGTGCGCCCGCGTCTGCGCCGAGCGCGTGCTGGGCGGGCAGAAGAAGCTGTCCCGCCTGACCACCGATGAGCACCCCCGGGTCCGCGCGGCCGGAGCGCGCGCTCTCGTGGCGGCCGCTCTGGCGGGGATCTCCTCCGGTCGCGACGCGAAGGGCGAGTTCGCGGCGAGCGTCGAGGCCGTCCTGACGGGCATGCTCCGCGACCCGGACCGCGACGTCCGCCGCGCCGCGCAGCAGTCGGCCGACGCGCTGCGGGACGCCCGCTCGGCCTGAGCGGACCGTCCGCCGGCGGTCGAGGCGTCGCGAAGGGCTGCCTCCCGGCTCCGATGACGACCGTTCGTGACGCCTCGGAGCCCCGGGGGCTCAGCCGACCAGGTGCGTCGCGCGCTCGAAGGCGCGCTTCAGCTCGTCGCGCTTGCGAGGCTGACTCATCGCCCGCTGGCCGGGGCTCCACGAGTCGATGACCGTCGGGCCGTCGACCAGGTACGGCTCGATGTTCTTCTTCCAGCCGCTGGTCGGCGCGGTCCCGGCGTTGACGACGACCCGCAGGTCGGGGAGCAGCGGCAGGAGCCGGCGCAGCTCCATCGCGCCCTGCCGCACCTCGTCCGCATCGGGGACGCCGTTGAGCTGCCACGGCACGATGTTCCAGACCAGGGTGCGGGCGTGCAGTCCGACCTCGTCGCGGAGGGTCCAGGTCGAAGCGGCGGTCGCGTCGTCGTTGTCGACCGAGACGAAGCCGGAGCCGTCGGGGCCGGTCGACATCGGTCCCGGGGCCTCCAGCACGATGAGCGCGCGCGCCTCGACGCCGGCCTCGGCCGGGTCGAAGTCGGGCACCACGGCACCCGGATGCCTGCGGGTGCGCCGGGCGAGGAGCTCCTCGCGGAACGCCCGGAGGGGCTGCACCGAGGGCTCGTCCTCGAGCAGGGCCCGGCGCTCGTCGAGGGCGGAGCGGTCGCGGAAGCCGTACGGCTCGGTCAGGAACACCCTCCGAGGCTAGTCGCGATCCGCCCAGCCGCGGGAGGCGGGCCTGCGGGCGCCCTCCTGGGTGACCCCGCCAGGGCCTGGCTCGCGCCGCCCCCGGCTCCTACGGTCTGACTGCAGTCGAGAATCTGGACCGGAGGGGGTCACCGTGTCGGACGAGCCGTCAGTGAGCATCGGGGTTCCGTACGTCGAAGGGGGGTCGTCGCCGCAGGTGCTGGACGTGTACAGCAGGTCGGTGTCCCCGGCCGGGGACGCCGCTCGGCCGGCCGTCGTGCTGATCCACGGCGGCGGGTGGTTCCGGGGGGACAAGAGCAAGGAGCGGGCGCTCGCGACGATGCTGGTCGACGCCGGCTACCTCGTGTTCGCGGCGGACTACCGCGAGGCTCCGGACTCGGTCTTCCCGGCCAGCAGGGACGACGTGCTCGCCGCGGAGCGGTGGGCGGTCGCGTGCGAGTGGGCGTTCGACCGGAGCAGGCTGGCGTTCTTCGGCGGATCGGCGGGCGGGAACCTGGTCGTGGAGGCCGCGATCGCCACCGGTCGGCCCGCCGTCAGCTGGTCGGGGATGTTCGACCTCCTCGGCATCGTCGAGGCGACCGACGACCTCCCGGCCACGCCGACGACGCAGGACCTCGACGCCATGAAGAGCGCCGACATCAACCAGACCGGCCGGAACGACGCCTTCCTGCGCTGGACGATCCTCAACGAGGTCGGGGGCGACCGCGGGCTACTCACCGCCGCCTCCACGACGCGCCACGCCTCCCCGGACGGCGGGCCGGTGTTCCTGGCCAACTCGCTCGGCGAGTTCGTCCCCGTGAGCGACGCGCAGGCCATGCAGGCGGCGCTCTCCGCGGTCGGAGTCGCCAGCACGCTGCAGCTGATCCCGGGCACCCGTCACGCCGAGGGGTACACGGAGGCGGCCATCGGCCCCTCGCTCGCCTTCCTCCGCGACGCCCTCCCGCCGGCCCGAGCATGACGACGACGGAGTTCGCCGGAGTCGGAAACGTCTTCTACTTCGTCGACGACCTCGACGCCGCGATCGCCTGGTACTCGGCGCGGCTCGGGCGCGAGCCCGTCGTCCGCGGCGGGGCGCTCGTGGCCTACGACCTGGACGGCACCCGCCTGACGCTGCACGAGCGGGACGAGCTGAACCGGCCCGGACCCGACGGCACGAGCCCGTACTGGACGGTCCCCGACGTCGACGCCGTCGTCGCCGACTGGACGGCGAACGGCGCCGTCGCCCACCGCGGTCCGAAGACGGTGTTCACGGGGGAGCGGCTGTGCCAGCTGCTGGACCCGTTCGGCAACCTCTTCTCGGTGCGGCAGGCCGTGCCCCGTGACTGAGGACGTCGCTCCGGCTCCTGCCGCCCCGGCGCAGACGTCCGCGCCGGCGCAGCCGTCGGCCTGGGCGCCCATGGCGATCACCGCCTTCCGCGTGCTGTGGTTCGCCCAGCTGGGCAGCAACATCGGCACCTGGATGCAGACCGTCGGAGCCCAGTGGTACCTGGTCGAGGCGGCCGCAGGCGCGGCGGTCGTCGCGCTCGTGCAGACGGCGAGCCTGGCGCCCTCGATCCTCGTCGCCCTCCCCGCGGGCGTGCTGGCCGACTCGCTCGACCGGCGGCGGCTGCTCATCTGGGGGTCGTCGGCCAGCGCGCTGCTGGCGGCGGCTCTGACGGTCGTGGCGGCGGTCGGCGCGCTGACGCCGTGGACGATCCTGGCCTTCACCTTCCTCCTCGGCATCACCTCCACCCTGACCTCGCCCGCCTGGCAGGCGATCCAGCCGGAGCTCGTGCCCCGGAACCTGATCGCGGCGTCGTCGGCCCTCGGCGGGGTGACGGTGAACGGCGCCCGCGCGGTCGGCCCGGCCCTGGCGGGAGTCGTCCTCTCGGCGTTCGGCGCTCCGGTGGTCTTCGGCATCAACGCCCTGAGCTTCATCGGCGCCGTGCTCGCTCTGCTCTGGTGGAAGCGGCCCGCGCAGACCGGCCTCGACGACCGCGAGCAGTTCGGCGCCGCGCTGAAGGGAGGGATCCGGTACGTCGCCTCCGCGCACCTCGTCCGCCGGATCCTCCTCCGCTCCGCGCTCTTCGCCCTGCCCGCCAGTGCGCTCTGGGCGCTGCTGCCGCTCACCGCGAAGCGCCTCCAGCTCGACTCCAGCGGCTACGGCTTCCTCCTCGGGGCCCTCGGTGCGGGTGCCGTGCTCGGCGTCTTCGCCCTGCCGCTCGCCCGCCGGAAGCTCTCGGACGACGTCGTGATCGGGGCGAGCGCCGTGCTGTTCGCGGCGGGGACGCTCGCGGCGGCCTTCCTGCCCCTCGTACCGGCGCTGCTGCTGCTGGTCCTCGCGGGGCTGGCCTGGATCGGCACCCTCACCGTGCTGAACGCGGCGCTGCAGCTCACGCTGCCGCAGTGGGTGCGGTCCCGCGGAGCCTCGATCTACATCCTGGTCTTCATGGGGACCATGGCGGTCGGCTCGATCGGCTGGGGCCTGGCCGCGCAGGTGCTCGGCACCGCGCCCGCGTACGCCGCGGCGGCCGCTCTGCTCCTCCTCGTGGCGGCCAGCGTGCGGGTGCTGCCCCTGCTGCCGGGGACGGGCACCGTCGACCGCAGCATCTCGATGTCGTGGCCGACGCCCACGCAGGTGTTCGAGCCGGAGCCGACGGACGGGCCGGTGATGGTGCAGATCTCGTGGACGGTCCGCCCCGACTCCCTCGCGGACTTCCGATCGGCCATGCGGCTGCTGGAGAGCTCCCGCCGCCGGACCGGCGCCTCGCGCTGGGCGCTCTACCGGAGCGGGGAGGAGGCCGACGTGCAGCTGGAGACGTTCATGGTGCCCTCGTGGGGCGAGTTCCGGCGGCAGGAGACCCAGCGGCTCACCGGCCGCGACCGCGAGATCCGCGCGGCGGCGCTCACCCACGCCGACGGCGATCCCGTCGAGCGGCACTTCTTCCCGAGCGCGACGCCCTCCTCCTGAGAGCGGGAGCGGCGGCGAGCCGTCCCCGTGATCGTCGAGACGCCGGCCTGCGAGCGGTGTCCCGGCGGCGCGCGGACGCCTCGGCGCGTCTCGGGCGCGAGGGCGGAGGTACGCCGCGGTCAGCCGCCGACGGTGGAGCCGAAGCCGGACTTGCCGGAGGAGCCGAAGCCGCCCGAGAGGGTCGCCTTCGAGCCGACGGTCGAGCCCGCCGGCGCGCGCTGCACGACGTCGGGCTGGGTCGCTCCGCGGGCCGCGAAGCCACCGGACGCGACGGGCGCCCAGCTGGTCGCCCGCGTCGAGTTCCAGCGCGAGGACGCGAAGATCAGCGGGCCGAGCCAGAAGCCGCCGGCGTAGTGCCCGCGGTACTCGTCGGTGGCCTCGCACAGCTGCTCGGGGTCGTCGCCGACCTCCTCGCCCTGCGCCTGGAGCTGGGCGATCTGCTCCCGCACGTCGGCGAGGCAGTCCTCACGGCTCGCGTAGACGGGGCGCTCGGCGTTCTCGGGGATGACGTAGTCCTGGCCGTCGGCTCCCGTGGCGACGACGCCGTCGGTCGAGGGGCCGCCGTTCGCGAGGGCCACAGCGAGGCCGACCGCGCCGACCGCGACCGCGCCGCCGATGAGCAGGCCGCGGCGGTTCTTCGCGATGCCGCTGATGCCGACGCTCCGGGAGCGGTGGGGAGCGGTGCGGGTGGGGCCGTCGCCGCGGCCGGTGCCGCCGCTCGAGCCTCCGCTCGGCGTGCCGGAGCCCGCCGCGGGCTCGCGGCTGCCCCAGTCGTTCCCGGAGTTCGGCGTCCCGGAATCGCCGGGGGTGCGGTCGTCGTCCGTCATCGGGTCTCCTCGTCCTGCGGGCGGGCCGCGCGGGTGTCCTGCGGCCGGTCGTGCTCGGGGGCGCCGTACTCGGGCGCGGGGGTGCCGGGCGCGGGAGCGCCGTAGGCGGGGGTGGCGCCGTGCCCGGGGCGGGAGGCGGCCGACGCGGCGTCCGCGTCCGTCGCGGCCCCGTCGCTCCGTCCGCCCTCGATGTAGTGGGGGACGAACTCCGCCAGGTCGCCGGTGATCAGGCCGCTCGTCTCGCGCACGTCGATGCCGGCCGGGGTCTCGCCGACGATCCAGCTGCCGATGACGACGGTCTTCCCGTCGACCCGGGCCAGCTCGGCGCGCTCCTGGTGGATGAAGCCCTCGGCGCCGTAGCTCCCGCCGTTCTCGGCGACGACCGAGCCGTCGGCGTCGAGGACCGTCACGTTGGCGCCCTCCCGGCCCAGGCGCGGCTTGCGCACCTGGGCGGTGCCGGGCAGCGGATGCACGGAGGCGGGCAGCAGGTTCGGGTGGCCGCGGAACATCTCCCACAGCACCACCAGCAGCTGCTTGTTGCTGAGCAGGAGCTTCCACGCCGGCTCGACCCAGCGGGTGCGCTCGCGCCGGTCGAGGAGGAGGCCGCCGAACTGCTCGCCGAGCATCCACTCCCACGGGTACAGCTTGAAGACGTGGCGGATCGGCTCGCCGTCGCCGTCGAGGAAGCCGGCGCCGTCGAGCTCGTAGCGGATGTCCTCGACGAAGATCAGCTTGGGGTCGAAGCCGGCCTGCGCCGCGGTCTCGGCCATGTAGGCGACGGTGTCGGCGTCCTCGACGATCAGCTCGCCGTCTCCGGAGTCGTGCAGCGACGCGAGGTGCAGCCGGGCGCCCTCGTCGAGGCTCCAGCGCTCGAGGCGGAGGTGGCGCCACTGCTCGACGAGCTGCTCGTGCAGGCTGTTGAACTGGTCGGCGTCGGGACCCTTCGTCTCGACGAGCCACTGCCACTGGGCCGCGGCGGTCTCGACCAGCGAGGTCGGGGTGTCGGCGTTGAACTCGAGCAGCTTCACCGCGCCCGCGCCGTCGTAGGCGAGATCGAAGCGGCCGTAGACCGTGGGGTCGTCCTCGTCCCACGAGGTGCGCACCAGCTCGTGGAAGCGGGGCGGGATGCCGAACTCGGCGAAGCGGCCCTTCCGCACCACGAGCTCGCACGCCTCCATGCAGAGGTCGAACAGCTCCGAGGTCGTGCGCTCGAGCAGGTCGATCTCGGCGGGCTCGAAGGAGTAGGCCGCGGACTCGTTCCAGTAGGGGCGGCCGCCCTCGGAGGGGAGGTCGTAGAAGCTGAAGCCGATCTCGTCGCAGCGGGCTCGCCAGTCCGGTCGCGGAGTGAGGGTGTGTCTGCGCATGATGTCCGGCAAGTGTAGGTCGGGCGTCCGCGTGAGGGCAGGGGGTGGCGCCGTCCTCCGCGCTAGCCTCGACGGGAGCGAAAGGCCGTGCCATGACCGCACCCCTCCCGCTCGCGGGCGTCCGCGTCCTCGAGCTCGGCAACTTCATCGCGGCGCCCACGGCTGGCCGGCTGCTCGCCGACTTCGGTGCCGAGGTGATCAAGGTGGAGCGGCCCGGCACGGGGGACGAGCTGCGCCGCTGGCGGCTGCACGAGGGGTCCGAGACCTCGCTCCTCTTCCACACGATCAACCGCAACAAGCGCTCGATCGCGCTCGACCTGCGCACGGACGAGGGGCGCGACGCCGTCCGCCGCCTGGTCGCCGAGTGCGACGTGGTGCTCGAGAACTTCCGGCCCGGCACGCTCGAGCGCTGGGGGATCGGGCCGGACGTGCTCGACGAGGCCCGGCCCGGCATCGTGATCGGCCGCATCTCCGCGTTCGGGCAGACCGGCCCGCTGTCGGCCCGGCCCGGGTTCGCGGCGGTCGCGGAGGCGATGGGCGGGTTCCGCGAGCTGGTCGGCGACCCGGACCGGCCGCCCGTGCGCGTCGGCGTCTCGATCGGCGACTCGATCGCCGGGCTGTACGCGGGCTACGGAGTGATGATGGCGCTGTTCCAGCGCGAGACCCGCCGCTCCGCGGGGCTGGATCCGGCACCGCTGGCGGAGCGGGTCGTCGACGTGGCGCTGCACGAGGCGATGTTCTCGATGACGGAGTCGCTGATCCCCGACTTCCAGGCGCACGGCATCGTCCGGGAGCGCGTAGGCGGGCGGATGGAGGGCATCGCCCCGACCAACGCCTACACCTGCGCCGACGGGGCGAGCATCGTGATCGCGGGGAACGCGGACGCGATCTTCCAGCGGCTGATGGCGGTGATCGGCCGCGCCGACCTGGGCGAGGACCCGGCGCTCGCCTCGAACGAGCAGCGCTGGGCCCGGCGCGACGAGCTGGACGCGGTGATCGGCGCGTGGACGGCGGGCCGCACCGCCGCCGAGGCGCTCGCGGTCCTCGACGACGAGGGCGTCCCCTCCGGCCCGATCTACACGGCCGCCGACATCAGCGCGAGCGAGCAGTACGCGGCGCGCGACATGATCCAGGCCTTCGACGTCGAGGACGCCGGCGGCACTCTGCGCGGCGTGGGCTTCCCGGGGATCGTGCCGGTGCTCGGCGGCCGCTCCCTCCCCATCCGCTCGCTCGCGCCCGACCTGGGCCAGGACACCGAGGAGGTGCTGGGGATGCTCCGGCGCAACGGTCCCGCTGCTCCCTCCGCCGGCGGGGCTCCTGCCGCTCCCTCGGCCGCCGCTGCCGAGGAGGCCGGCCGGTGACCGCGCTCGCCTCCGCGCGCCTTCGAGACGTCACCCTCCGCGACGGCCTGCAGCTCACCGGCAAGCTCCTGACGACCGAGCGCAAGGTCGACCTCGCGCGCACGCTGCTCGCCGCGGGAGTGCCCGAGCTCGAGATCGGCTCGCTCGCGCGCGGCGACCTCGTCCCTCCGATGGCCGACACCCTCGACGTGATCGCCGCGCTCACTCCCGAGGAGCTGGAGCGGTGCTGGGTGTGGGTCGCGACTCCGCGCCACGTCGAGCGTGCGGCCGCCGCGGGGGCGCGCCGCTTCCAGTACTGCTTCTCGGCGTCCGACTCGCACAACCTCGCCAACGTCGGCAGGCCGACCGAGGCGAGCCTGGCCGCGATGCCGGAGGCGGTCGCGCTCGCCGAGAGCGTCGGCGGGCGGATCCAGCTGTGCATCGCCACCTCGTTCACCTGCCCGTTCGAGGGCCCGGTCGACCCGGAGCGCGTGCTCGCGATCGCGCGTGACCCGCGAGCGGCGGGAGCGGCCGACGTGGTCGTCTGCGACACGCTCGGTCAGGCGCACGCCGGCCAGGTGGCGTCGCTCGTCTCGCGCGTGGCCGCGGAGACCCCGCCCCGCGAGATCGTGTTCCACGGCCACGACACCTGGGGCTCGGGCGTCGCGAACGCGATCGCCGCCGTGCAGGCCGGGGCCGCGGTGGTCGACGGCGCGCTCGGCGGCCTCGGCGGCTGCCCCTTCGCACCGGGCGCCAGCGGCAACACGGCGACCGAGGACCTCCTGTTCGCCCTGCGCCCCGACTGGTTCACGCCCGGCGCGCTCGCGGTCCTCGTCGGCGAGTCGGAGGCGCTGCTCGCCGAGCTCGGCGAGCCCGGCCGCTCGAAGGCCGCGCAGGGCGCCCGCTCGAACGCCCCCGCCTTCCCCTGGGCGCTCTGAGCGGATCGTCCCCCGCTCGTCGGTCCGAAGCGTCACGAACGGCCGCCTCCCGCCGCGGAGGACGACCGTTCGCGACGCCTCGACAGCGTCGTGCGGGTCAGCGCGCGAGCAGCGCGCCGAGGCGTGTGCGCTCGGCGCGGAGGACGTCGACCAGGAGGGACCCCTCTGGCGCGGCGAGCCAGCGCTCCAGGGCGAGGTCGAAGAGGGCGGAGGCCGCGAGGGCGGCGAGGGCCGCGTCCCCCGGCGCGACTCCGGCGTCGACGAGAGCGGCGCGCATGCTCTCGGCGAGGGCGGCCGACTTCAGGAGCTCGCGCTCGCGCAGCTGCGGCTCGGAGCGCACGACGGCGCGGCGGGCGGCGATCGGAGCGCGCCAGGTCTGGAGGTCGCCCGAGGCGGCTGCCTCGAGGCCGTGCATCACGAGGTCCATCGGCGCGAGGCCGGCGGGGGCGCCGGCGAGCAGGCGGCTGACGATCTCGGGGAACTCGCGCTCGCGGAGGAAGAGGACGTCGCGCTTGTCGGCGAAGTGGCGGAAGAAGGTGCGGGTGGTGAGCCCGGCGCGCTCCGCGATCGCGGGGACGGTGGTGCCCGCGTAGCCGTGCTCGGCGAAGAGCTCCATCGCCGCCTGCTCGAGGCGGAGGGCGGCGTCGGGAGCCCAGCGTGACATCCGCCCAGGATAGCTGACGACACGACGTGTCATCAGGAGTAGGGTGACGACACGTCCTGCCATCACTTCCGACTGGAGCCGCCCGTGCCCGAGAACGCCGCCGCCCTGCTGACCGCCCCGCGGGCCGACCTCGTCGTCCGCCCCGCTCCGATGCCCGTCCCCGGTCCGGGGGAGGTCCTGCTGCGCAACCGCGCCCTGGCCGTGAACCCGGTCGACGAGATGAAGCAGTGGACGGGCGATCTGATGTTCCGGTGGGTGCCGTACCCGGCGGTGCTCGGGGAGGACGTGGCGGGAGTGGTCGAGGCGGTCGGCCCTGGAGTGACGCGCTTCGCCGTCGGCGACCGGGTCGTCGCGTACGCGGTCGGGATGGAGCGCGGGCGGCGGAACCGCGACGAGGGCGCCTTCCAGGAGTACACGGTCGTGCGCGAGGACCTGGCGGCGCCGATCCCCGACCGGCTGGGCTTCGAGGAGGCGGCGGTGCTGCCGCTCGCGGTCTCGACGGCGGCGACGGCGCTGTTCCAGCGGGACCACCTCGCCCTGCTGCACCCGAGCGTCCCGGTCCGGCCGACGGGCAGGACGGTCGTGGTCTGGGGCGGGACGACGAGCGTGGGGAGCAACGCGATCCAGCTCGCCGTCGCCTCCGGGCACCGCGTGGCGACGACCGCGTCCCCCCGCAACCACGAGCGGATGCGCGAGCTGGGCGCCGAGATCGTGCTCGACTACCGCAGCCCCACCGTCGTCGCCGACCTGGTGGCGGCGCTCGCGGGCCATGAGGTCGCGGGGGTGCTCGCGATCGGGACGGGCTCCGGTGCTCCGTCGGTGGCGGTGGCCGCGGGCACCGGAGCGCGACGGGTCGCCCTGGCCAGCCCCTCCGTCTCGTTCGGCTCGCTCCCGCGCCGGCGCGGTGTCAGCGCCGCCTTCGCGCGGACGATGCTTTGCCTGGTCGGCGGCACCGCGGCGCTGCAGATCGCGGCCCGTCGCCGCGGCATCCGCGCCCGCTTCGTCTGGGGCGGCTCGCTGATGACGAACGAGGTGGGGCCGATGCTGTGGCGCGACCACCTGCCGGCGGCGCTCGCCGAGGGCCGTCACGTCTGCGCCCCGGCGCCCGAGGTGGTGGGTGAGGGGCTCGCCGCGCTGCAGCCGGCCCTCGACCGGCTGCACGAGGGTGTGTCGGCGGTGAAGCTGGTCGTCCGCCTCTGAGGGGCGGGTCGCCGCCGCCTGCCCCGCCGTGCCGCGGACCGGCCGCTCCGCCCGCAGCCGCTCCGCCCGAGCCGTGCCGCCGAGTGGCCGCAGCGCCGGAGCCTCGGTATCGTGGCGCGCTCCGACGCGACCCGAGGAGATCCCGTGATCCGCCGCACCGCCCCCGGAGCCGCCGCGCTCCTCCTGCTCGCCCTGACCGGCTGCTCCGCCGGGTCGTCGCCCGCGGCGTCCCCGTCCGCCACTCCGGAGCCCGTCGGCGGCCTCGGGGTCGCCGTCTCGGCGCTCTGCGAGCCCGGCTCCGATCCGCAGTGCGTCCCGGTCGGCGGGCAGGACGTCCTCGTCGATCCCGAGGACTTCACCCGCGCGGGCGTCGCCGCGGTCGAGGCCGATCCGAGCACGGGAGTCGTCGACGTCCGGTTCGACGAGGCGGGCGCCGCCCTCCTGCGCCGCGGCTCGCAGGCGGCCATCGACGAGGGGGCCGACGCCCGGCTCCTCCTCCGCGTGGGCGACCGGGTCGAGTCGGCGCTCTCCGTGATGCAGCCGATCGAGGGCGACACCGTGCAGATCGTTCCCGCGGAGGGCGACGCGCAGGGGCTGGTCGACCGGATCCTCGCCGGCTGACGCCCGCCTAGGATCGGCGCATGGCGAAGGGTTTCCGCACGGAGCGCACGCAGGCGCTCCTCCTCGCGCAGCCCTGGGCGCTCTCGCTGGTGAGCGCCGTCTTCGTGGCGGGGATGCTCTGGCTGGCGGCGGACGCGGGCTGGGATCTCGGCGCGGTCGTCGGCGGCGGACGCCGGCACGCGCCGCTGTGGCTGGTGCTCCTGCTCGGCCTGCCGCTGTTCGGCGCCGGAGTGGTGCTCGGCGCGATCCGGCAGGTGCGGCTCCTGCGGCGGCCGGCGGCGCCGCCCGTCCCGAGTCCGGAGGCGGAGCGGCTGCGGCGCGAGGGCCCGGGCTGGCTCAGCCGGCGCGAGGACGAGCGAGCGGCGCAGGGTGGGACCGGGAGCGCGCAGGGCGGCACCGGCGGCACACCGGACGTGATCGGCAGCGCTCCCGACGGCACGGACGACCCGCGCGACGAGGCCCGCTGACCGCGCCTCAGAGGTGCAGCATCCCCCAGTCGATGATCACGGCCAGCGCCGTGTAGGCCGCGGCCACTGCTCCGACCGCCTTGCCCGCGCGGTCGAGGTCGGCCTGCGGATCCGGACCGGCGTCGGCGACGACCCGGAGCAGCGCTCCGACCAGCGCGATCAGCGTGATCGCCAGGATCCAGACCTTGAGCGACGCGTGCGGATCGACATGCGCGAGCGTCAGCGCGACGACCGGCACCGCCACCACGAGCACCGACGCCAGCACCAGGAGGCAGCCGCGCCGGGTGAGGCCGGTCGGCCCGAAGGAGCCGCCGCGCATCCAGGCGCGCACGCGCCGCCTCCGCGACGCGGGCGGACCGCCGGCGGAGTCCGCGTCGGTCGAGGGCCCCCAGTCCTGCGCGGTCGTCATCGCGCGGTGCCGGAGCGGTCGGGAGTCGGGCTGGGCCGCATCGGGTCCTCCAGGAGACGAGGGGGCGCGTCGGACGGTGGTGCCGACCCCTCAGTCTCGGGAGCGCCTCCGGCAGCGGCAAGCGCCTCTTCCGGACATGTCCGGAAGAGGACGCTCAGGCCCGTCCCTGCAGGATCAGATTCCAGTACACCCACGGCAGGACGCGGCGGTCGGCGAGGTAGGTGAGGCGCCGCTCCTTCGCCAGGCCCGTCCAGAAGGGGACGGTCGGCTTCGGGCGGTAGCGGTCGTCGAACTCGGCGAACACCACGCTCGACCGCGAGACCACGAAGGGGCAGACGGAGTAGCCGTTGTACACGCGGGGGAGCGGGCGGCCCTTCTGCGCGGCGACGAGGTTCTTCGCGAGCGTGGTGGTCTGCTGGCGCAGCGCTCCTCCGGACTTCGAGTTGACCGTGGCCGCCGCGTCGCCGAGCGCCCATACGTCGGGGAACCGCGGGTGCCGCAGGGTCAGCGGGTCGACCTCGACGAAGCCGCCCTCGTCGCCCTCGGCGGCCAGTCCGGTGCCGGCCAGCCAGTCGGGGGCCGACTGCGGGGGCACGGCGTGCAGCACGTCGTACGACAGCGTCTCGCGCGGGCCGTCGGTCGAGCGCCGCGCGCGGTCGGGGCCGGGGAGGGCGGTCGCGCGCTCGTCGACGGCGAGGACGACCCGCCGCTCGGCCGCGTCGACCTCGACCAGCTCGCGGCCGTAGCGGACCTCGATCCCGTACTCCGCCACCTTCCGCTCGAGCTCGGAGTCGATCAGCGGCATCCCGAACAGAGTGGGGGTCGGCACGACGAGCACGACGCGGATGCGGTCGAGGACGCCGGTCGCGCGCCAGTAGTCGCAGGCGAGGTACATCGGCTTCTGCGAGGCGCCGGAGCAGGTGCCGGGGCCGCCGGGCTGCGTGAAGACGACGGTGCCGGAGCGGACCTCGCGGAGCACCTGCGACGCCTTGCGGGCGTACTCGTACTCGTAGTTCGACACTCCGAACGGCGAGTCCATCGCCTCCTGGAGCCCGGGGACCGCGGCCCAGTCCTTCTGGATCCCGGGGCAGACGACGAGCTGCCCGTAGCCGACGGTGCGGCCGGAGAGAAGGGTGACCGTGTGCGCGACCGGGTCGATCGTCTCGACGCGGTCCTGGATCCAGACGACCCCCTTCGGCGTCACCGAGCCCTGGGGCCGGGTCGCCGCGGAGGCGGGTGCTGTGCCGCCCGCGACGTGGGAGAGCATCGGCTGGTAGACGTGAGTCGACCGGGGCTCGATCACCGCGACGTCGTCCACTCCGTAGCGCCGCAGCCGCCCCGCGGTCGAGAGTCCGGCGTTGCCGCCGCCGATGATGAGGACGTCGTGGCGGGCCGCGCCGGGATCGGTCATGGCCTCACCCTAGAGGCGCGCCGGGGCGAGCGGACGGGCTTGCGCAGACCCGCGGAAGGGGGGTGCGCTCGGAGTGCCCCGGGACGGTGATCCCGCACGGCCGCCCGGCTCGCGTCAGGCCGCCTCGAGCGCCTGGATCGCGGTCCTCGCGGTCGCGCAGGGGTAGGAGTCGTACCCGTCGTGGGCGTCGAAGGCGCGGCACTCGGCGCAGCGCAGCCGCACTCCGGCGCCGCCCTCGAGGACGCGCTCGGGGCGGTGCCCGTGCAGGATGACGGCGAGGCTCGCGACGAGGGGGTCGCTGCTCACCAGCGCGCTCCGCAGCGCCTCCGACCGGCGGCGGAGGTAGTCGTCCGCCACGGCGTCGATCGACTGCTCGGGGAGGTCCGGCTCGGGCCAGGAGGCGGGCCGCTCGACGGGCAGGTCGAGCTCGTCGAAGCCCATCGACCAGTCCGGGAAGCGGCGCTGCTCGTGCACGCTGGTCCAGACGGTGACCACTCCCTCGTGCCGCGGGTCGGCGAGGATCCGCGCGTAGAGCGAGCGCACGTCGGACTCCTCGCCCTCGAGCAGCTGCATCACGCGGCGGCCGCGGAAGACGAGCATCCCCGAGACGCCGTGCTCGACGTTGTTGCGGCGGCTCGTCTCGAGCAGCCGGCGGATCTCCCCCGAGCCCAGGTCGCGGTCGAGGGTGCTGACGTAGACGACGGTGAAGACGAGGGAGTCGCGCCGCGGCGAGTGCTCGACGAGGTGGAGCGTCGCGGGGGAGTGGGCGCCGGTCTCGGGGTCCATCAGGGCCGCGACCTCCGGGAACTCGAGCCAGATCAGGTCCTCCGGAGCGCTCGGCTCCACGGCGGTGACCGCCGGGACCGCGTCCAGCCACTGCGTCCGCTGGCGGAGGTCGGCGGCGACCGCCTTCTCGTCGAGCCCGGGCAGGAGGCCTGCGGCGCCGGAGACGAAGAGGCTCGTCGCGGAGTTGAGCAGCAGCGTCACGACCGTCGCGTGGCCGTCGCCGCCGAGCACGGGGAGCTCGACACTGTCGGTGCGGCCGTGGGCGGCGAGCCCGGAGGCGTAGGAGACGAGTGCGTCGGCGACCGCGTCCCCCACCTGGAAGGTCGCGCCGGCGTACTGGATCTGCTTCATGGCTCCACGATGCGCCTGCGGCGGATCCGCGGGTAGGGGTACCGGTGCCGAGTGGAGCGTGCAGGGGTCGCGGCTACTCCCGCCCGAGGAGCACGGAGCGGCGGGACCGCGCCCAGTCGGCCGTCGAGCGGGCCGGCGTCCCCGTGATCCGCTCGACCTCGTCGGTGAGCACGTCGACGCCGTCCAGGCCGCGGCGGGCGACGACGCCGAACTGCCGGCGGAGCCCCTCCGCCTGCCACGCGGACATGCCGGCGAGGCGCAGGAGCCCAGCGAACACGCGGCTGGGCAGGTGCAGGTAGCGGACGCGCCGCCCCAGGCCCGCGGTCAGCTCGCGGGCGGCGCCGGGTCCGTCGAGCAGGGCCGGTCCGGTGAGGACGGGCTCCGCGCCGGCGTGCCCTCCCGCCTCGAGGACGCGCGCGGCGACCCGGGCGATGTCGGCGGTGTCGATCCACGGGATGACGCCGCGCCCCATCGTCTGCGGGAGCAGACCGCGCGAGATCGCGGGCGCCGAGGGCTCGAGGTTCGTCAGGAAGCCCGAGGCGTGGAGGATCGTCGCGGGCAGCCCGGAGGCGCGCACCCGCTCGTCGGTCCGCCAGATCGCGCGGCCCCAGGGGAGCGGCGAGTGCTCGGCCGCATCGCCGCCGGAGAGCTGCACGAGCGCGCGGACGCCCGCCTCCTGGGCGGCGCGGACGGCGGTGGCGCCGTGCTCGGCCTGGCGCGGGGTGGCGGCGGTGACCAGGAAGAGCTGGTCGGCGCCCCGGAGGGCGGCGGTCAGTGCGGCCCCGTCGCCGAGGTCGGCGATCCGCGCGTCGAGGCCGCGGGCCGCGAGGGCCGCCGCCTGCTCGGGCCGGCGGACGATCGCGCGGACGGGCGCGCCGGCCGCCACGAGCCGCTCGAAGGTCTTGCCGCCGACGTCGCCGGTGACTCCGGTGATCGCGATCACGTCGCTCATGATTCCTCCTAGGTATCAACTAACTGATACTCGAAGACTACGCCGCTACGCTCGGTCCATGTCCTCGGAGTTCTCCCTGACCCGCGACGACGTCGACGCGATCGCCGCCTGGACGGTCATCCGCGCCGCCCGCGACCTGGCGAGGCGGGTCGGCGACGCGCTCGCGCCGGTCGGGCTCAGCCCGGTCGAGTTCGGCGTGCTGGCGCAGCTCTCGGCGGCCGACGGGCTGACGCAGGCCGACCTCGCCCGCGCCGTCGGCGTCCGCCCGCAGAGCATGACGGCCCTGGTCGCCGGGCTGGCGGAGCGGGGCCTGCTCGACCGGGGCGCCGAGCGCGGCCGCGGCCGTCACTCCCGGATCGCCCTGACCCCGGCGGGGCGCGACCTCCTCGCGGCCGCCTACCCGCTCGTGCGGGCCGGCAACGCGTGGTTCGGCGGCGAGGAGCGCGCCGACGCCGTCGCGACCGCGCTGCGCCCGCTGCTCGGCGGGCAGCCGGGCCCGGGGCACGAGGTCCCCTGAGCGGACGGGGCGGGGAGGCTCGGCAGCGGGAGAGACGGCTCCTCCTCCGAGCGCTCGTGCACACCCGGCCCCCTCGCGGGTGCCACCGGTACCCTGGTGCGGTGCCCCTGACCCTCCCTCCGCTGAGCCGCGCCCGCGCGCGCGCCGCCGCGGCGTACCCGACCCGGCAGCTGCTGACCAAGCGCGCCTCGGGCACGAACGGATGGCTCAGCTCGTGGGGGACGAACGCGCACGGCGAGATCGCCGGCTGCCCGCCGCCGCGCGGCTGACCCGCGACCGCCCCTCCTCCGGAGCCCGCGGCCGCATTCCCGCGCCCACTCACCCCTCCGGACGGAACCCCTCATGCCGCACGAGCCCCTGCCCGCCGATCAGGCCCCCCACTCGATCTGGCGGGGACTCCGCCAGACACTCCAGAAGGACACGGTCGGCGGAGCGTTCCTGCTCACCGCGACCCTCCTCGCCCTGATCGTCGCCAACAGCCCCGCGTCCGCGCTCTACAGCGCGGTCCGCGACTTCCGCTTCGGCCCCGAGGCCCTGCACCTCGAGCTGAGCGTCGGGTCGTGGGCGGCCGACGGCCTGCTCGCGATCTTCTTCTTCGTCGTCGGGCTCGAGCTCAAGGAGGAGTTCGTCGCCGGCAAGCTCCGCGACCCCAAGACGGCGCTCGTGCCGATCGTCGCGGCCGTCGGCGGCGTGGCCGTCCCCGCCCTGATCTTCACCGCGGTGAACCTGCCCCGCGGAGGAGCCGCGCTGGACGGCTGGGCGATCCCCGCCGCCACCGACATCGCCTTCGCCGTCGCGGTGATCGCCGTGGTCGGCCGGTTCCTCCCGCCGGCGCTGCGGACGTTCCTCCTCACGCTCGCCGTGGTGGACGACCTCATCGCGATCACGATCATCGCCGTCTTCTACACCGCCGGCATCGACGTGCTGATGCTCCTGCTCGCGCTGGTGCCGCTGGCGGTCTTCGCGGTCTGCGTGCAGCGCGGCGTGCGCGCCTGGTGGGTGCTGATCCCGCTCGGGGTGGCGACGTGGGCGCTCGTGCACGCCTCGGGCATCCACGCCACGGTCGCGGGCGTGCTGCTCGGCTTCACCGTGCCGGTCGTCGCGACGAAGCGCGCCCGGGTGCAGGTGGGGTCGGATGCGGAGGGGCGCCCGGTCTACGACGGCCTCGCCGCGCACTTCGCCGACCGCTGGAGCGTCCTCTCGACCGCGGTCGCGGTGCCGGTCTTCGCGTTCTTCTCGGCCGGAGTGACGGTCGGCGGAGTCGCGGGCCTGGTCGACTCGTTCCAGGACTCGATCGCCGTGGGCATCATCGCGGGCCTCGTGCTCGGCAAGCCGCTCGGCATCGCCGGGAGCACCTTCCTCCTGACCCGGTTCCGCGGCATCGGCCTGGATCCGTCGCTGCGCTGGGTGGACGTGATCGGCATGGCGTTCGTGGCCGGCATCGGATTCACGGTGTCGCTGCTCGTCGGCGAGCTCTCGTTCGGCGTGGGCAGCGAGTCCGACGACCACGTGAAGGTCGGCGTCCTGGCCGGCTCGTTCCTCGCGGCGGTGATCGGAGGCGCGATCCTCTCGGTCCGCAACCGCCACTACCGCCGCCTGCAGGGCTGACGCCCGGCGGGATCTCGCGGCGCCCGCTGCCCGATCAGCAGGAGCGTGCTGGTCGATCAGCACGCGCCTCCTGCTGGTCGATCGGCCGTCGCAGGCGCCCTGTCGGGACACGCGCGGCTCAGCCGTGCAGGCCGTGGATGACCGCGTGGCCGCGGCCGCGGGAGATGAGCAGGCGGTTCACCGGGGTCGTGACGACGAAGGCCAGGGCCAGGGCGCCGGCGAGCGAGCCCCAGAAGAGGCCGGACGAGAGGCCCGCGTCCATCGCTCCGGGGATCGCGAGCACCACGGTGTTGTCGACGATCTCCATCACGGCGATCGAGACGGTGTCGGCCGCCAGCGCGATGCCGACGGCGGCGCGCCACGTCACTCCGGAGCGGAGCACTCCCCGCAGCGTGAGCGCGTAGCCGAACACGAAGGCGAAGACGATCGAGAGGGCGACCGTCGCCAGGGCGGGCAGCCCCAGGGCGGAGCCGATCACCATGCCGAGGACCTCGCCGATCGCGCAGCCGGTCAGGCAGTGCAGGGTCGCGAGGGCGGCGGCGCGCCAGGTGGTCGGGTGGTGGCGGGCGTGGTCGGTCATGGTGTCTCCTCCGGTTCGGTCCAGGGGAGTGCAACATACCCCCGGGGGGTATATTCCCGACCTGGCCGTCGGAGTCTCCTCCGGCTCCGCAGGCGCGCGAGCCGTTCGCCCGGGCGCGCTACCCTCGCCCCGTGCTCCTCCGAGCACCGCCCCTCGACACCAGGAGCCCCGATGGCCGCCCCCACCGTCCTCTTCGTCTGCATCCACAACGCCGGCCGCTCGCAGATGGCCGCCGGCTACCTCCGCGCCCTCTCCGGCGGCGCCGTCGAGGTCCGCTCCGGCGGCTCCGAGCCCGGCGACAGCATCAACCCGATCGCGATCGAGGCGATGGCGGAGGAGGGCATCGACATCTCGCAGGCCGTCCCGCAGCTGATGACCACCGAGCAGGTCCAGGCCTCCGACGTCGTGATCACGATGGGCTGCGGCGACGTCTGCCCCGTCTTCCCCGGCAAGCGCTACGAGGACTGGGACCTCGCGGACCCGAAGGGCCGACCGCTCGAGGAGGTCCGCTCGATCCGCGACGACATCAGGGCCCGCGTGCAGGCGCTCGTCGCGGAGCTGCTGCCCGCCTGAGCCGGTCGATCCCGTTCGGCCGCGTCAGCGTTCGGCGGGAGGCGGGAACGTCCGCCCGACCGGCGGCGAGCCCGCCGGGAGCGCCGCGCGCGCCCGGTGCAGGAAGACGGCGGTCATGACGACCCGGGCGCGGGCCGGCGACGAGTCGAGCGGGCCGATCAGCTCCTCGATCCGCGCGAGCCGGTCGTAGAGGGTCTGCCGACCGATGCCGAGCGCGGCCGCCGTCGCCGTCTTGCTCCCCCACAGCGACGCGAAGGCCTCGAGGGTGGCGAGCAGCTCGCCACGCTGGGCGCGCAGAGGCCCGAGCACCTCCTCGACGAGATCGTCCGCCTCCGGATCGTCCAGCAGGGAGCTCGCGAACCGCTCCAGGCGGTACTGGCGCGAGTCGACGACTCCGCCCGCGGGCGCCCACTCGCGCGCGCCGCGCACCTCCGCCAGCTCCCGCGGCACCCGCTCCTGCCCGCCGAGCCCGCTGCCGACGCAGAGCAGAGCGTCCGAGTCGAGGGCGGCGCCGAGGCGCAGCAGCTCCGCGCGGCCCTCCTCCATCGCGGCGGCGGTGGCGAACGGCAGCAGCGCCAGCAGCTCGGAGCCGACCACGCAGAGCACCGGGCCGGGATCCGCTCCCGCGCCCGTCAGGAGGCGGAGCAGAGCGCGGAGCCGCCGGTCGTCGTGACCGGTGTCGGCCCGGACGCCGAGGTAGCGCTCCCGGGAGCCGGCGCCGAGGCGGCCGAGGAAGGCGTCGATCTGGAGGTCGGCCGCCGGGTCCGCGCGCTCGACAGACGCGATCGCGAAGAGCTGGGCGGTCAGCCGCTCGGTGACCGACGGCGGGCGGTGCCGGAGCACGGCGATCGCGAGGACGTCCGGCGCCCGGTCGAGCGCGACGGCGACGGCGTGGAGGTCGGCGTCGGCGTGGGCCCGCAGATGCAGGGTGCCCAGGAGGGAGTCGCCCGCGTGCAGCACGTTCGAGAACGTCCCGGCCGTCGGCTCCGTGTCGACGCCCGGCCCGGGCGAGGCGCGGGCGATCTCGTCGCCCGTGAGCGAGACGAGCGAGGCGGAGGCGCCCGTCGCGGAGGCGACGACCTGCAGGAGCTCGTCGACGCCGGCGTCCCCGGAGGCCGCGTCGGCCAGCAGACCGGACACTCTGTCCGCCAGTCGGATGCTCCGGAACTTCTGCTCGGTGAGGTGGGTGTTGATGCTCTCGCAGACCTGCACGAAGGGGACGCGCCGGGGCAGGGCGAGCACGGGGAGGCCGAGCTCGTCGGCCGCCGCGACGATCGGCGGCGGCACCGCGGGCAGGCGCGGCGAGAGCTCGAGAGCGAGGGCGCCGACTCCCGCATCCACCAGAGACCGCACGTACTCGCGGCACTCCGCCGGGTCCTGGTCGGTCGAGAGGAGCGCGCCCTCCATCAGGAGCAGCTCGCCTCCGAGGAGGAGGGGCGCGATGTCGAGCTGCTCGCTCGTGTGGGCCCAGCGGATCACGGCGCGCTCGGCGGCCGCGTGCCCGGCGGCCACCACCGGGAGCATGGCGGCGAGGCGCGGATCCCGCATCGCGTCCGACAGCAGGTAGGCCATACAGAACGTCCTCTCGCGTCACGGCGAATTTACACGCGGACGCGCCGCCCGAAACGGGTCCGCACGAGAGTGGAGCCTCACCGGGCGCCCCGCCCTCCCCTTCATCTCCCTCCCCGAGAGGATCCGCCATGAGCACCGACACCCTGCACGGCACCGCCGACGCCGAGGACGCGCTGAGTCCCCTGCCCGACTCCCGGCGCACCGCCCGGCTCGACGGGCAGTTCTGGATCTGGGCCGGCGCCAACATCGCCCCCATCAACTGGGTGCTCGGCGCCCTCGGCGTGAACATGGGCCTCGGCCTGGCGGACACCGTCACCGTCCTCGTGCTCGGCAACGTCGTCGGGATGGCGGTGTTCGGCTTCTTCGTCCTCCTCGGGCAGCGGACCGGGGCGACCGGGATGCTCGTGGGACGGGCGATCTTCGGCCGGCGCGGCAACTACGTCCCGGCCGCGATCCAGGCCGTGGTCGTGATCGGCTGGTGCGCCATCAACACCTGGATCGTCCTCGACCTGGTCATCGCGCTCCTCGGCTCCGTCGGCGTCGTCGACCCGGAGCAGGCGAACGTCGGCTGGAAGATCGCGGTGGCGGCGGTGATCATGGCGGTGCAGGTCGCGATCTCCTTCCTCGGCTACCGCGCGATCGCCGCCTTCGAGCGCTGGACCGTGCCGCCGACCCTCCTGGTGCTGGCGATCATGTCGGTCGTCGCCTGGTTCTTCCTCGACATCGACTGGTCCTACGCCGGCCCCGCGGAGGGCGCGCTCACCGGAGGCGACCGCATCGCGGCCATGTCCATCGTGATGACCGCCATCGGCATCGGCTGGGGCCTCACCTGGCTCGCCTACGCCGGCGACTACTCCCGCTTCGTCGGACCCCGCTCCTCGAAGCGGGGGCTCTACCTCGCCAGCGTCCTCGGCCAGTTCATCCCGGTGGTCTGGCTCGGCGTCCTCGGCGCGACCCTCGCGACGAAGAACGGCTCCGTGGATCCCGGGGAGCTGATCGTCGAGAACTTCGGCGCCCTCGCGATCCCCGTGCTGCTCCTGGTGGTGCACGGTCCGATCGCGACCAACGTCCTGAACATCTACTCGTTCGGCATGGCGACCCAGGCCCTCGACATCAGGCTCGGGCGCCGCGCGCTCAGCCTCATCGTCGGCGTGCTGGCCTTCGCGGCCGCGGTGTTCTTCGTGTTCCAGGACGACCTCGCCACCACGCTCGACGCGTGGCTGGTCGGCCTCGTCGGCTGGGTCGCCCCCTGGGGTGCGATCGTGCTGGTGCACTACACCGTGTTCGAGCCGCGCGTCCGCTCCTTCGGGCACCTGTTCGCCCCGGTCGGCTCGCCGCTGCTGCCGGACGTCCGCTGGCGGGCGCTGCTCTCCTTCGCGATCGGCGCGACCCTGACCTGGCTGTTCATGAACGGCTCGGTGCCCGCCCTGCAGGGTCCGGCCGCGACCGCCCTCGGCGGCGTCGACGTCTCGTGGCTCGCGGGCGGAGTCTCGGCCGGCATCGCCTACCTCCTGCTCGGCCGGGACGCTCCCGCCTGGGTCGAGCGCCGGGAGTCGGCCGCGCCGGTCGCCGCGGAGCCCGAGCCCGTCCGCGGCTGAGCCCGAGCCCCTCCGCGGGCCGGCCCCCTCGCGAGCCGGCCCGCGGAGGGGCTCGGGCTCAGCC
>NZ_PSVX01000019.1:0-55002 GCF_002932695.1 Rathayibacter sp. AY1D2
CAGAGCGTAAGCGACCGTTACCGATTTGTCACCTTCTCGGCGGGAAGAGACCGCTCTCCCGTTCGCCTCCGGTCACCGGATGCGGTAAGGGCCCGTACGGGCCGCTCCCAGGGAGACGCGGGTCAGACGACGAGGAAGATGTGCGCCGCGACCTCGTTCGGCAGCTCGATGCCCGCCTCGGCGCCGTCGATGCGAGCGAGCACGTAGCCGTTGAGGGCCGAGAACTCGCCCTCGGCACCGGGGACGACCCCGGCCTGCTTGAGCTGGAGGAGGAGCTCCGGATCGACCTGCGCCGGCTCGCCGAGGCGCCGGACGACGCCGCGGCGGGGCTCGCTCGACCCCGCGACGAAGCGCGGCAGGCTGATGACGCCGTCGGCGAAGCGGGAGGCGGGGGTGTCGCCGAGCTCGTCCAGGCCCGGGATCGGATTGCCGTAGGGCGACTCCGTCGGGTGGTCGAGCATCTCGAGGAGACGGCGCTCGACCTGCTCGCTCATCACGTGCTCCCAGCGGCAGGCCTCCTCGTGCACGAACTCCCAGTCGAGCTTGATGACGTCGTGGAGGAGCCGCTCGGCGAGGCGGTGCTTGCGCATGACGTGGATCGCCTTGCGGCGGCCGTCGGAGGTGAGCTCGAGGTGGCGGTCGCCCGAGACGACGACGAGGCCGTCGCGCTCCATGCGACCGACGGTCTGCGACACGGTCGGCCCGGAGTGGCTGAGCCGCTCCGAGATGCGCGCGCGCAGCGGGATGATGTTCTCCTCCTCGAGCTCGAGGATGGTGCGCAGGTACATCTCGGTGGTGTCGATCAGATCCGTCATCTCAGCCTTCCCGTCTCGGCGCGCTCCACCCTAGTGGTCGCCACGACGCAGCATCGGCGCTGCGGCGCGACGCAGGCCTCCGTCGCTCGGAGGAGGGGTGCGGGCCGGGAACCCTAGTATTAACGCATGCCGGACCTCACCATTCCTCGCGAGCTTCTCCCCCACGACGGACGGTTCGGCTGCGGCCCGTCCAAGGTGCGGCACGACCAACTCGCCCACCTCGCGACGCAGGGCGCGCACCTCCTCGGGACCTCGCACCGCCAGGCGCCCGTCAAGGATCTCGTCGGGCGCGTGCGCGAGCACCTCGCCACGCTGTTCCGCATCCCCGACGGCTACGAGGTCCTGCTGGGCAACGGCGGCTCGACCGCCTTCTGGGACGCCGCGGCCTTCTCCCTCATCGAGCGCCGCGCCGAGAACCTCACGTTCGGCGAGTTCGGCCAGAAGTTCGCGGCCGCCGCCTCCGCGCCGTTCCTCGAGCCGGCCCACGTCGTCTCCGCCCCCGCGGGGTCCCGGAGCGAGGTCGAGATCGTCGAGGGAATCGACGTGTACGCGTGGCCCCACAACGAGACGAGCACCGGAGTGATGGCCCCGGTCCGCCGGGTCCGCGGCGACGAGGGCGCGCTCACCGTCATCGACGCCACCAGCGCGGCGGGCGGCATCGACGTCGACATCGCCGAGGCCGACGTCTACTACTTCGCCCCGCAGAAGAACTTCGCCTCCGACGGCGGACTCTGGTTCGGCCTCTTCTCCCCCGCCGCGATCGAGCGGATCGAGCGCATCGCGGCGAGCGGCCGCTACATCCCCGAGTTCCTGAGCCTCAAGAACGCCGTCGACAACTCGCGCCTGAACCAGACGCTGAACACTCCGGCGCTCTCGACCCTCCTGCTGATGGAGTCGCAGCTCGAGTGGATGAACGCCTCGGGCGGCCTGGCCTGGGCGTCGGCGCGCACGGCCGAGTCCTCCTCCGCGATCTACGACTGGGCCGAGGCCTCGAGCCTCGCCACCCCGTTCGTCGAGGTGCCCGAGCACCGCTCCCAGGTCGTCGCGACCGTCGACTTCGACGCCTCCGTCGATGCCGCTCTCGTCGCGAAGATCCTCCGCGCGAACGGGATCGTCGACACGGAGCCGTACCGCAAGCTCGGCCGCAACCAGTTGCGCGTGGCGACGTTCGTCGCGATCGAGCCGGACGACGTCCGCTCGCTGCTCGGCTGCATCGACCACGTCCTCGAGCGCCTGGCGGTCTGAGGCACGCCATGCGGCTGTGGCTGCGCGAGGAGGAGCGGCGGCCCGCGCCGCCGCCCTACGCGAGCGACGACGCGACGGCTCTGCTGGTCGGGTGCGTCGTCTGGGCGGTCGCGCTCGTGGCCGTGCTCGTGGCGACGGCCGTCGGAGCCGTCATCGAGCCGGTCGTCCTGTCGACCGTCGTGATCGGACTGGTCCTCGGCACGATCGGGCTGTTCTACAGCCGCAACCGCCGCTAGACCGCGTCGGTCTCCATCCGGAGTCCGGTGCCGTCGGCCTCGGGCTCGAGACGGACGCGCAGGCCGGTGAACTCGCCGAGGCGCTCGACGTGGGTGCCGCCGCACGCGATCGCGGCGTCCCCCGCGGGGAGGGTGCAGCGCCAGGTCCGCCGCGTGCTGAGGAGGTCGTCGTCGCGCTCGATGCGCACCTCCGCGTCCGAGGCGATCCACTCGGCGAGGAGGGCGTTCACCCGCTCCTGCACCTCGAGGATCTCCGCCAGCAGGCGGGCGGTGTCCATCCCGCTGCGTCGGAGGGACTTGCCGAGGCGGTAGACGTCGGTGGAGCCGGACTCGCGGATCCGCGAGGTCTGGATCGCCGCCTGGTCGAAGTCCGGGTTGCCCAGGGCGTCGGTGCGCGCAGGCTTCGACCAGAACGAGGCCAGAGCGGCGTTGAGGGCGAGGGAGGCGAGGTGGCAGGCGGTGTGCCCGCGGGAGAGCTCGTGCCGGTGCTCCGCGTCGACCTCGACGTCGACCTCGTCGTCCACGTGGAGTGAGGAAGCGTCGTCGACGATGTGGACGACGACGAAGCTCCACTCCGGAGTGCCGAGCCGCGCCGGGAGCCGCGCGCCGACGTGCAGCTCGCCGCCCTGCCACGCCCCGATGCGGCAGTCGATGAGGGGATGCCGCTCCCCCGCCACGACCAGCGCGCCGCGGTCGGGCCCCTGGTCGGGCCAGGTCGGGTCGACGGGGTGAGCGGAGGTCGCATCGAGGACGACCGCCCAGCGGCCGTCCTCCAGCCGGCCCACGTGCTGCACGCGCCCGGAGGAGCGCACGGCGCCGTCGGGATAAGCGATGCGGGTGTCGGAGTCGATGCTCATCGGGCGGCGACGGACCGGATCAGCGGCGACGTCGACGGCGACGGGTCGTCGGGGCGGGAGCGGGCTCGGGCTCGACGTCGTCGGAGTCCTCGTCGTCGGAGTCGTCGTCCGGGTCGTCGGAGTCGTCCTCGTCCGAGTCCTCATCGTCCGAGTCGTCATCGTCGGAATCGTCATCCGAGTCGTCGTCGTCATCCGAGTCGTCGTCGTCGCCCGCGTCCTCGTCCTCGTCCTCGTCCTCGTCGGAGTCGTCGTCCGACTCGTCGTCGAGGTCGTCTTCCTCGGCGTCCTCGAGCTCGTCGTCGTCCGCGTCCTCGACCTCCTCGCCGAGCGCGTCCTGCGCGGTCTGGTAGTCGGCGAGACGCACGGACCACGGCACCCAGTCCGGAGCGAGGACCGCGCCCTCGCCCGGCAGCAGCTCGACCTCCAGGACGTTCACGTCCTCGGTCTCGTCGATCCGGGACAGCGTCGCCGTCCACAGCCAACCCGGGTAGCCGCGCATGAGGTTCGCGAACTGCAGCGACACGACGTGCTCGCCCTGCGCCAGAGTCGTGACCAGCTCCCCGATCGTCCCCTCGGGGGCGATCTCGGCGAGCGCGGCGCGAGCGACATCGAGAGACCCCGCGAGCACGGCGTCCGCCTCGTAGACGGGCTCGGGAGCCTCGTCCGCGGCGGCCTCGGCCGCCTCCCCCGTGGAAGCGTCGTCGTCTGCCTCGGATGGTTCGGCGATGACGGGACCGGAGTACTCAGCAGAAGTCGCGTCCTCAGCAAGCGCCGCGGCCCCAGCAGAAGTCGCGTCCTCAGCACGAGCCGAGCCGTCAGCAGGAACCGTGTCCTGAGCAGGAGCCGAGTCCTCAGGTGTTCCCGCGTCCTCGGCCGGAACCGCGTCATCAGCAGGAACCGCAGCGTCAGCAGGAGCCGCGTCCTCAGCAGGAGCCGGCACTGCAGCAGAAGCCGTGCCCGAGCCGGAGACTCCCGCCTCCGCGGCGACGTCGTCGGCCGGAAGAGTCTCCTCCGCAGAGGCGGAGTCCTCGCCAGAAGCCTCGGTCACCGGGAGGGCCGCGTCGCTCTCACCCTCGTCGGAGGGAGCCTCGTCGACAGGAGCCGCCTGGTCAGCGTCAGTCTCCTCGTCGGCTCCGCGCGCGTCCTCAGCGGAGGAGTCAGAATCGGCGGGAGTCGCGTCCGGCTCGGCGCCGGGGTCACCCTCTTCCGAGGACTGCTCCACGCGAGCGTCCTCCGTGGTCGGAGCGGCGACAGCCTCCTCGACCGGGCCCTGCTCGTCGGTCGTGTCGTCGGCGTCAGGCATCCAGCTCGTCCGCAACCCGGCGCAGGAGCGCCGCGATCGTGCGCCCGTGCGCCTTGTCGGGGTAGCGGCCGCGCTTGAGCCCGGCGCCGATCCCGTCGAGCAGCTTGACCGTGTCCTCCACGATCACGGACATGTCGTCCGCGGACTTCCGGTTGAGCTTCACCAGGCTCGGCGGGGCGTCGAGGACGCGCGCCGAGAGCGCCTGCGCCCCGCGCTTGCCGTCGGCGATGCCGAACTCGAGGCGGGTGCCGGCCTTGACCGCGGTCCCGGAGGGCAGCGCGGAAGCGTGCAGGAAGACCTCCTGGCCGTCATCAGTGCTGATGAAGCCGAAGCCCTTCTCCTCGTCGTAGAACTTGACCTTGCCGGTAGGCATGCAGACCCCTCCTGGAAATGAAGCAGCCATCAGTTTAGTCGACCGGGGCCGCCCTATCCTTGACGAGTGAAGCCACAGGAGCCGGCGGGCGTCGGACGCGCGGAGCGCACGCTCGCCTACATGTTCATCGCGATCATCGTCGTGACGGTCCTCGCGTTCCTCGCGATCCTGGTCGCCCCCGCGCTCGGGATCCGCGAGTACGCCGGCCCGTTCTGGCAGTTCGTCTTCGCTGTGCCGCTGGTGGGCCTGCCCATCGCGTTCCTCATGATGATCGCGATGCTCATCGTGGGGGTCCGGCGCCGCCGCGGGCAGTCCTGATCGAACTCGCTCTCCTCCCGCCGCACCGCCTCCGATCCGGCGTTCCCCGCCGCCGAGCCGGCACCGAGCGCCCGGACAACCGACTCCCAGACTCCGTACAGCCGACGGCCAGATACTGTCCTGCATGGACGGACCCCGCATTCTCATCGTCGACGACGAGCCCAACATCAGAGACCTGCTCACCACGAGCCTCCGCTTCGCCGGCTTCGCCGTGCGTGCGGTCGGCAACGGGGCCCAGGCGATCTCGGCGGTCCTCGAGGAGGAGCCGGACCTGATCATCCTCGACGTGATGCTCCCCGACATGAACGGGTTCGGCGTGACCAAGCGCCTCCGCTCGGCCGGGTACACCTCCCCCATTCTCTTCCTCACGGCGAAGGACGACACCGAGGACAAGATCACGGGCCTCACCGTCGGCGGTGACGACTACGTCACGAAGCCGTTCAGCCTCGACGAGATCGTCGCGCGCATCAAGGCGATCCTCCGCCGCACCATGCACGCCGAGGAGGACGCGGTCATCCGGGCCGGCGAGCTGACGATGGACCAGGACACGCACGAGGTCCTCGTCGGCGACGAGCCGGTGGAGCTCAGCCCCACCGAGTTCAAGCTGCTCCGCTACCTGATGCTCAACCCGAACCGGGTGCTCAGCAAGGCGCAGATCCTCGACCACGTCTGGGAGTACGACTTCAACGGCGATGCGGGCATCGTCGAGTCCTACATCTCGTACCTGCGACGTAAGCTCGACACGCATTCGGAGGAATCGCTCATCCAGACCAAGCGAGGATTCGGATACATGCTGAAGGTCGCGAAGGCCTAGCCTCCGCCACCTCGGCGCCACCTCCCGCCGGAGGCGCGGCGCCCGCCGATCCCGAGGGAGTTCCACCGCCATGCACCAGGGTCTGGCCGAGCGGTGGAACTCCATCTCGTTGCGCACGAAGATCACCGCGGTCACGGTCCTCTTGCTCACGCTGGGACTCCTCGTCTCCGGGATCGGGACGATGACGATGCTGAAGCCGCAGCTCGTCGCCCAGCTCGACGCGCAGCTGGCCGACCAGGTCCAGCGGACGGCGAGCGACCTCTCCGTCAACGACCTCGCCGCGATCGACGAGTCCAAGGCCGATTTCGGCGCCGTCTACGACCAGTACGGCACGCTCGACAACACGAACGCGTCCGGCGCGGCCGACCCCGCCTTCCCGCAGACCTTCACCCTCGAGCAGGCGCTGCAGGGCGGCGACAAGCCGATGGAGATCTGGAGCTCCAACGGCAAGGTCGAGTACCACGTCATGTCGACGGTGTTCACGAGGGGCACCGAGTACCAGACGCTCCTGCTCGCGGTGTCGACCCGCAGCGTCGACGTCATCATGACGACGTACCTCACGATCTTCCTGGGCTTCGGAGTCGCGATCGTCGTGATCGGCGCACTCCTCACCCGCCTGCTGGTCACCACCACCTTCGCCCCGCTGCGCGAGGTCGAGCAGACCGCTGCGGCCATCGCGGACGGCGACTTCAGCCAGCGTCTGGACGGCACGACGCCCAACACCGAGGTCGGGCGCCTCAACCGCTCCCTGAACGCGATGCTCGGGCGGATCGACTCCGCCTTCCGCGACCGCGCCCGCACGATCGACCAGATGCGCCGCTTCGTCGGCGACGCCAGCCACGAGCTGCGCACGCCGCTGGTCTCGGTCCGCGGCTACGCCGAGCTGTACCGGATGGGCGCTCTGCAGACGCCCGAGGCCGTCGGCCAGGCGATGGAGCGCATCGAGAAGGAGGCGATCCGGATGGGCGGCCTGGTCGAGGACCTCCTCGAGCTCGCCCGCCTCGACGAGACGAAGCCTCTCGCACTCGCGCCCGTCGATCTGATGCCGCTCGCCCGCGACGCCGCGATGGACGCGATGGCCTCCTGGCCCGACCGCGACTTCGGCGTCGAGACCCGCGACGACACCCCCGTGGAGACGCCCGCGCTCGAGCCCGACGAGGCCGGCGCCTCCGCCACGCAGACCATGGAGCTGACGAACCCCGGGCTCACCGGCCCGATCGCCGCTGCAGGAGCGAGGCTCGCCCGATTCCGCCGGCGTCCGCGACGGGTCAACGCCGAGGAGATCGCCGCCGGCACCGCCACCGCCCCCGAGGAGCCGGGCGTGCCGGCGATGGTGATGGCGGAGGAGAACAAGATCCGCCAGGTCCTGACGAACCTGATCGGCAACGCCGTCCGCTACACGCCCGAGGACACTCCGATCGAGATCGGCGTCGCCGTCGACCGCTCCCGCCGCCTCGCCCTGCTGGAGGTCATCGACCACGGCGAGGGCATCCCGCCGCAGATCCGCGAAAAGATCTTCCAGCGCTTCTGGCGCGCGGACACGTCGCGGACCCGCGAGACCGGCGGCAGCGGCCTCGGGCTGGCGATCGTGTCCTCGATCGTCGCCGCGCACAAGGGCCGCGTGGACGTCGTCGAGACGCCGGGCGGAGGCGCGACCTTCCGCGTCGCGCTGCCGCTGCTCACGGTCGGCCAGAACGGCGAGACCTCCCCCGCCTCGGTCTGATCCGCACCGCGGTCCGTCCTTCCTCGGGGGCCCCTTCGGTCCGGGCTCTCCCGTCGACGTCCGCGAGCGGCACGGATCGATCCGCCCGGGGCGACCGTGACCTCGCCCACCCGGCCCGCACGGCCGCGCACGGCTCACTCTCTCCTCTTGGGGACCAACGGGCGGCGAGCCCGCCCGGACCGCTGGAGATGAGACCCGACGCTCGACGGATGCCGCGTCACCGGATCCTGCGGGATCGCCGTCCGCATCCGTTCGGCCGAAAACTTCTCTGCCTTGACCCGGACGTCGCGACCCGCACCGGCGCACTCCACGCGCTTCTGGTGCCGGTGTCCGCTGAGGAGACCGAGGCGGCGCGGAGGGCGGTGCCACCGCAGGAGAACCGCCGTTGTGGTCGCGGAGCGGATCCAGGACCACCTGCCGGTTCGGTCGCCTGCTGCTCGCTCAGATGCCTCCGGAAACGCCGAAGGCGGCTCCCCCGGAGGGGAACCGCCTTCTGCGTGGTGGGGGCCTGGACTAGAAGTCCATGCCTCCGGTGGGGTCGCCGCCCGCAGCGACCGGGTTCTTCTCGGGCTTGTCGGCGACGACGGCCTCCGTGGTGAGGAAGAGACCGGCGATCGACGCCGCGTTCTGCAGAGCGGAGCGCGTGACCTTGACCGGGTCGATGATGCCCGCGGCGATGAGGTCGACGTACTCGCCGGTCGCGGCGTTGAGGCCGTGTCCGGTGGGCAGCTCGCGGACCTTCGCGGCGACGACGCCGGGCTCCATGCCCGCGTTGAGGGCGATCTGCTTGAGCGGGGCATCGATGGCGACCTTGACGATGTTCGCGCCGGTCGCCTCGTCCCCGACGAGCTCGAGCTTCTCGAAGGCGAGCTTGCCGGCCTGGATGAGGGCGACGCCACCACCGGCGACGATGCCCTCCTCGACGGCGGCCTTCGCGTTGCGGACGGCGTCCTCGATGCGGTGCTTGCGCTCCTTGAGCTCGACCTCGGTCGCCGCTCCGGCCTTGATGACCGCGACGCCGCCGGCGAGCTTCGCGAGGCGCTCCTGGAGCTTCTCGCGGTCGTAGTCGCTGTCGGTGTTCTCGATCTCGCCGCGGATCTGCGCGACGCGGCCGGCGATGGCCTCGGCGTCGCCGGCACCCTCGACGATCGTGGTCTCGTCCTTGGTGATGACGACCTTGCGGGCCGAGCCGAGCAGGTCGAGGGTGACGTTCTCGAGCTTGAGGCCGACCTCCTCGGAGATGACCTGGCCGCCGGTGAGGATCGCGATGTCCTGGAGCTGCGCCTTCCGACGGTCGCCGAAGCCGGGGGCCTTGACGGCGACCGACTTGAAGATGCCGCGGATCTTGTTGACGACCAGGGTCGCCAGCGCCTCGCCGTCGACGTCCTCGGCGATGATCAGCAGCTGCTTGCCCGCCTGGATCACCTTGTCGACGACCGGGAGCAGGTCCTTGATGTTCGAGACCTTGGAGTTGACGATGAGGATGTAGGGGTCCTCGAACACCGCCTCCTGGCGGTCGGGGTCGGTCACGAAGTACTGCGACAGGTAGCCCTTGTCGAAGCGCATGCCCTCGGTGAGCTCGAGCTCGGTGCCGAAGGTGTTCGACTCCTCGACGGTGACGACTCCCTCCTTGCCGACCTTGTCGATCGCCTCGGCGATGATCGCGCCGATCTCGGGGTCCGCGGCGGAGATGGAGGCGGTCGCCGCGATCTCCTCCTTGGTCTCGATCGCCTTCGCGCCGGCGATGAGCTCGGCGGTGACGGCCTTGACGGCCTTCTCGATGCCCTTCTTGAGGCTGATCGGGTCGGCGCCGGCCGCGACGTTGCGCAGGCCCTCGCGGACGAGCGCCTGAGCGAGGACGGTCGCGGTGGTGGTTCCGTCGCCGGCGACGTCGTCGGTCTTCTTGGCGACCTCCTTGACGAGCTCGGCGCCGATCTTCTCGTACGGCTCGTCGAGCTCGATCTCCTTGGCGATGGAGACGCCGTCGTTCGTGATGGTGGGAGCGCCCCACTTCTTCTCGAGGACGACGTTGCGGCCGCGCGGGCCGAGGGTCACCTTGACCGCGTCGGCCAGAGTGTTGAGTCCACGCTCGAGGCCGCGGCGGGCTTCTTCGTCAAAAGCAATGATCTTGGCCATGTGTGTTTCTCGTCCCTCCCGGACGTCGTGAAATGTCTGTGCTGGCACTCGACCGAAGCGAGTGCCAAGATCGATTCTGGCACTCGCGGTGGACGAGTGCAAGCGACCGGCACGTGCTCCGACACGAAGGAGCCGCCGCCCGCACGAGGCGGACGACGGCTCCCGGGAGGCTCGGTGGTCAGGCCGGGCGGACCGATTCGGCCTGGGGGCCCTTCGACCCCGTGCCGACCTCGAACGCGACCTGCTGCCCCTCCTCGAGGACCTTGTACCCCGACATGTCGATCGCGGAGTAGTGGACGAAGACGTCCTGTCCGCCGCCGTCGACCGTGATGAAGCCGTAGCCCTTCTCAGCGTTGAACCACTTGACGGTTCCGTTCGCCATCTCTGTACTCCCCAGTGCTGTGATGCCCGCGGCACGAGCGATGTGCTGGTGCCTGGTCAGGAATACTAATCCGGCTATCGGCCCCGGGAGGGGCTGGAAAGGGCCTCGCGGGGAAGAGTTGCCCGGGATTCAACACGGAGGAAACGTGCCCGTAACAGAGGGCCCCGATCAGCCCTGCTCGGACGCGTAATCGGCCCCCAGGACCACGACGACGGAGCCCGTCTCGACGAAGTCCTGCGAGAGCAGGACGGTCCCCGTTCCGAGCGAGTCGACGAGACCGAGGGCCGCTCCCTCGAGCGCCGGGTCGGTGAAGTAGACGGTCGTGGCGGCGATGTCCTCGGTGTTCGCGTTCGCGACGGTCGGGACGCTCCAGCCGGCCGTCGTCAGGGCGTCGCCGGCGCTGGCGGCGAGTCCGACGGTGGCGGTGCCGTTGAGGACGGCGACGGCGAGCTCGGGATCGAGCGTCGCGGCAGCGGTCGGAGTCGCCTCCGCGGTCGCGGTGGGCGGAGTGAACACGTCCGTGAACTGCACCCGGTCGTCGATGACCAGCAGCCCGATGAAGCCGAGCAGGACGATGACTCCGGTGGCGAGCGCGGCCCAGGCGAGCGCGACGGCGCGGGCGTGAGGGGCCGGCGGCCGGCGGTGGGCGCCGACGCGCGCCTCCGTCGCCGGGACCTCGTCGAAGCGGTCTCTCGGGTGCGTGTTCGACATCGGGGGTACGGCCGGCCTTCCGTTGGTGGACTCGAGCAGCTCGTCTACTCGAGGCGCCCGAGACGTCGCGAGGCGCGGGCGCCGGCGCGCTGGTCGCGGATGCGCTGCAGCCGCGTGACGAGCATCGGGTCGTGCGCGAGGGCGGCCGGAGAGGCGAGCACCGCGCTGAGCACCTGATAGTAGCGGGCGGCCGACAGTCCGAACTGGGAGCGGATCGCGTCGTCCTTGTCCCCGGAGCGGGCCGTCCACTCGCGCTCGAAGGCGAGCACCCGCAGCTCGCGCTCGGACAGACCGGTGCCCGGCCTCGGGTCCGTCGTCCTGCTCATTCCTCCAGGGTAGGCAGGCCCACGGCCGCCGCCGGTGAGGCGCTCCGAACACCTCGTGACCGTGTCGCGGCATGGAGGCGGGGAGTCTCCTCCACAGCCCGCGGAGGCGGAATGGAGCCGTCGCCCCGGGGGTTGGACCAGGTGGAGGGGCGCGACCGCCCCCGTACACTGACGAGGATTCCGAGGGAGACCCATGTCGTCGTATTCCGTGAACAAGTCCGACGCCGAGTGGCGCGAGGAGCTCGACCGCGACCAGTACGCGGTCCTGCGCGAAGCCGCCACCGAGCGCCCGTGGACCGGCGAGCTGCTCGACGAGCACCGCTCCGGCCTCTACACCTGTGCCGCCTGCAGCGCCGAGCTCTTCAAGAGCGGCACCAAGTTCGACTCCGGCTGCGGCTGGCCGAGCTTCTACGAGTCCGTGAACCCGGACGCGGTCCAGCTGATCGAGGACAGCACCCTCGGCATGGTCCGCACCGAGGTCCGCTGCGCGAACTGCGGATCCCACCTGGGACACGTCTTCCCGGACGGCTTCGGCACGCCCACCGGCGACCGCTACTGCATGAACTCGATCGCCCTGAACTTCCAGGCCGAGGGCGAGTGACCGTGTCCTCCTCCCCCGTGCTCGAGGCCGTCCTCGCGCGCCGATCGCGCTCGAAGGTGACGCCGGAGGCTCCGGGGCACGACGAGATCGCGGCGTTCGTCTCGGCGGCGTCGCGTCTCGCCGATCACAGCTCGCTGCGCCCGTGGCGGGTCATCGAGATCCGCGGCGCCGCCCGCGACCGGGTCGGCCGCAGCTTCGCGGTCGCCTCGGGGGCGAAGAAGGACCCGCGGAAGTACATCGAGAAGACGCACCGCGCCTCCCTGCTGCTGGCCGTCGTGGTGAGCGTCAAGAAGTCGAAGGTGCCGGCCTGGGAGCAGGAGGCCGTCGCCTCGGGCGTCGCCCACCTCCTGAGCCTGCTGCTCGACGAGGCGGGCTGGGGTGTCTTCTGGCGCACCGGCTCCTACACGCGCGACAAGGCCGTGCGGAAGGCGCATCGCCTCGAGAAGGGCGAGGAGCTGCTCGGCTGGCTCTACGTCGGCCGTCCCGACGGGAAGATCGGCGGCCCCAAGCGTCCCGCTCCCGCCGAGCGGCACCTCAGCATCCTCGAGCCGTGAGACGCGGCGGGCCCCGATCCGAGCGGATCCGGGGCCCGCGATAGGGTTGCCGGGCACGCGAGCGCACCTGCCGACGTGGCGCAATTGGTAGCGCACCCGACTTGTAATCGGGCGGTTACGGGTTCAAGTCCCGTCGTCGGCTCAGGAGAGAAGAAGGCCCCGACCGCTGCGTGCGGTCGGGGCCTTCTTCATGCGCGGGGCTCCTCCGCGTCCGGGGCTCAGCCCGCGGCGGCCGGAGTGGGCTCGGAGGAGGCCGGAGCCTCGGTGGAGACCGGGGCGTCGCTGGGAGCGGGGGTCTCGGTCGACGCGGGGGTCTCGGTCGACGCGGGGGCCTCGGTGGAGGCGGGCGTGTCACTCGGCGCCGGGGTCTCGGAGGAGGTGGGCGCGGGAGTCGCCGACGAGTAGGAGTCGGCGGCGGCCGAGAGCACGAAGGAGCTGAAGGCGTCCGGGTCGGTCAGCGAGCCCGAGTACGCCTCGCCGTTGACCAGGACGGTCGGGGTGCCCGTGACAGCGGGCACGTCCGTGCCGGGCAGCGGACCCGATGTGGCGCGCTCGGTCGCGGCGCGGACCCAGCTCACGAAGCTCTGGTCGTCGATGCAGGTGTTGACGGCCGCCGTGTCCTCGACGCCCGCCTGCGAGGCGTAGTCCTTCAACTGGTCGTCCGAGAGTCCGTCTGTCCCCTCCGCCGGCTGGTTGGCGAACAGCAGGGAGTTGAAGTCGAAGAAGGAGTCGGGCGAGCGGTCCGCGACGCACGCGGCGGCGTTGGCCGAGCGCTCCGAGTACTTGGTTCCGTTGGAGCGGGTCGTGAGGATGGCGATCGGGTGGATCTCGACCGTCGCGGCACCGCTGGTCACCCACTCCTTGATCTGGTCGCCGTTGGTCTTCTCGAACTGGCCGCAGTAGGGGCAGAGGTAGTCGAGGTAGACCCGGATGTCGACCGTGCCGGCCGAGGTGTCGAGCGCGCTGGGGGTGGGCGTCCCGTCGGCGGCGACGACACCGCTCGTCTGCGCGACCATGTTCTCGCCGATGACGACACCGTCGCTCGCCATGTTCGCCGGGCCCGGGCCCGCGGGGCGGATGCTCGAGGTGACGGCGAAGACCACGATCACGACGACCGCGATCACGACGGCGGCGAGCCCGCCCTGCAGGGCGAAGCGGCTCACGCGGTCGCGGCGCTTCTGCTGCTCACGCAGGCGGCGCGCCTTCTCTCGGGCGGCCTCTCGTCGCTGGTTCTTCGAGAGACGGTCGTTGGCTCCGCCGGTGGTCATGACAAGAACGCTCCGAATGAGAGAGGGGGAAGAAGGGGGTCGCCGGGCGCGACTCGCCGGAATCCTACGCGCGAGCCCTGGGAAACCTCCAAACGACGGATACGCGGTGCCCGACCGACGACTGTCGGCCCCGTGGCATACTGTGACGGTTGGTCGGAGTCGCCCACGCGATGATGACCATCACTTCCATTCACTCGGATCGTCCGGCACGTACCTGCCGGTGAAGGAGCAAGAACAATGGCGTCCGTAACTTTCGACCACGCGTCCCGCGTCTACCCCGGGGCCACTCGCGCCTCCGTCGACAAGCTCAACCTCGAGGTGGGCGACGGCGAGTTCCTCGTCCTCGTCGGCCCCTCCGGCTGCGGCAAGTCCACCTCCCTGCGCATGCTCGCCGGCCTCGAAGAGGTCAACGAGGGCCGCATCCTCATCGGCGACCGCAACGTCACGGACGTGCCGCCGAAGGACCGCGACATCGCGATGGTCTTCCAGAACTACGCGCTGTACCCGCACATGTCGGTCGCCGAGAACATGGGCTTCGCGCTCAAGATCGCCGGCGTCAACAAGGACGAGCGCGCCGCGCGGGTCCTCGAGGCCGCGAAGATGCTCGACCTCGAGCCCTACCTGAACCGCAAGCCGAAGGCGCTCTCCGGTGGCCAGCGCCAGCGCGTCGCGATGGGCCGCGCCATCGTCCGCAAGCCCCAGGTCTTCCTCATGGACGAGCCGCTGTCGAACCTCGACGCCAAGCTCCGCGTGTCCACCCGCACCCAGATCGGCACGCTGCAGCGCCGCCTGGGCATCACCACGGTCTACGTCACCCACGACCAGACCGAGGCGCTCACCATGGGCGACCGCATCGCGGTCCTCAAGGACGGCCTCCTCCAGCAGGTCGGCTCGCCCCGCGACCTGTACGAGAACCCGAACAACGTCTTCGTAGCCGGCTTCATCGGCTCGCCCGCGATGAACCTGTTCCACGCGGACGTCACCGACGGCGGCGTCAAGTTCGGCGACACCGTCCTCCCGATCGCCCGCGAGGCGCTCGCGAAGACGAGCCAGAAGGTCGTCACGCTCGGCGTGCGCCCCGAGGACGTCACCGTCTCGACCCAGCCCGGCGGACTGCCGATCGAGGTCGACCTCATCGAGGAGCTCGGCTCGGACGGCTACCTCTACGGCCACACCGAGGTCGAGGGCCGCCGCACCGACATCGTCGCGCGCGTCGACGGCCGCGTGCACCCGACCGCGGGCGACCGCGTGTACGTGACCGCGAACCACCGCGTGCACATCTTCGACGCGGAGTCGGGCGAGCGCCTCTCCTGAGCCTCCTCCTGCACCGCACGCTGCCGCCGTCCCCTCCAGGGCGGCGGCAGCGTCGTCTGCGGCTCCCCCACCGTCCGACACGCGACACGAACGGCGCACCATGTCCGGCTCCCTGAACATCACCTCGGCCACCGTCGACCCGGCCCTGCTCGACCTGCCGTGGAACCTGCGGCTCGACGACTGGCCCGACGAGTACATCGCCGCCCTGCCGAAGGGCATCTCGCGGCACACGGTCCGCTTCGCCCACCTCTCCGGACACGTCGTCGCCGTCAAGGAGACGACCGCCGAGATGTCGCGGCGCGAGTACGAGATGCTGAAGACGCTGCAGCGCCTCGACGTGCCGTGCGTGGTTCCGGGCGCGGTGATCACGAACCGCACCGACGACGAGGGCGAGGCCCTGCCCGCCGTGCTCGTCACCCGTCACCTCAAGTTCTCGCTCCCCTACCGGGCGCTCTTCTCGCAGACGCTGCGGCCGGACACGGCGACCCGTCTGGTCGACGCGCTGGCGCTCCTCCTGGTCCGCCTGCACGTGATCGGCTTCTTCTGGGGCGACGTCTCGCTCTCGAACACTCTCTTCCGGCGCGATGCCGGCGCCTTCGCCGCCTACCTGGTCGATGCGGAGACCGGGCAGCTCTACTCGGGCGGCCTCTCGAACGGCCAGCGCGAGAACGATCTGGAGATCGCCCGCGTCAACATCGCCGGCGAGCTGCTCGACCTCGAGGCCGGCGGTCGCGTCGACGACGACCTCGACCCGATCACGGTCTCCGACGGCATCGTCGCGGCGTACCGCAGCCTCTGGAAGGAGCTGACCGGTGCCGAGTCGTTCGCGACCTCGGAGCGCTGGCGGATCAACGACCGCGTGAACCGGCTGAACGAGCTGGGCTTCGACATCGAGGAGCTCGCGATCAAGACCGACGAGGCCGGGTCCACGGTGCGGATCCAGCCGAAGGTGGTCGACGCCGGCCACCACCAGCGGCGGCTGCTCCGTCTCACCGGGCTGGACGCGCAGGAGAACCAGGCGCGACGCCTGCTCAACGACCTCGACTCGTACACGGCGACCTACGACAAGCAGGGCCTGGACGAGGAGATGGTGGCGCACGAGTGGCTGGCGCAGGTGTTCGAGCCGGTCATCCGCTCGATCCCCCGCGATCTCAAGGGCCGCCTGGAGCCGGCCGAGATGTTCCACCAGCTGCTCGAGCACCGCTGGTTCATGTCGCAGCAGCAGGCGCGCGACGTCCCCTTGGCGGAGGCGGTCACCGCCTACGTGAACGACATCCTGCGTCACCGCCGCGACGAGGCGACGGTCATCGCTCCTCCCACCGAGGCGCTGACCCTCCCGAACCTCGTCCTCGACGAGTCCGGCGACGCCGAGCTCACCGACGAGGACGCCGACGTCGACTGGACGAAGAACGTCTGACCCCCCCACCACCGCAAGAGGGCCCGCGCTGTCAGCACGGGCCCTCTTCGCATCCCCCCGGCTCGCTCGCCGCAGGCGGCGCACTCGGTCCGCTCGCCGCAGGCGGCGCCCCTGTCCGCTCGCCGAAGGCGGCGCCCCTGACATCCAGACCTGGAGCGCGGGTGCCGGCGCGGTGAGCTGCAAGGCGGAGGAGGAAGCGATACCGGCGGTATCGCGCCCGACGACAACGCCGCAGATCGCCGTGCCGGCGCTCGCGCTGTGAGCTGGAAGGCGGAGGAGGAAGCGATACCGGCGGTATCGCGCCCGACGACAACGCCGCAGATCGCCGTGCCGGCGCCCGCGCTACTCGGAGGCGGAGCGGAGTTTGGAGATCTCGTAGAGCGCGACCGACGCCGCGATCCCGGCGTTGAGGGATTCGGTGGCGGAGCTGATCGGGATGGAGACGACGGCGTCGCACTGCTCGGTGACGAGGCGGGAGAGGCCCTTGCCCTCGCTGCCGACGACGACGAGGAGCGGCCGGTCGGCGAGTTCGAGGCCGGGGAGCATCACGTCGCCGTCGCCGTCGAGTCCGATGACGAAGACGCCTGCGCGCTTGAAGTCCTTGATCATGGCGGTGAGGTTGGACGCCATCGCGACGGGGATGCGTGCGGCGGCTCCGGCGGAGGTCTTCCAGGCGGCGGAGTTGAGGCCCACGGAGCGGCGCTGCGGGACGATGACGCCCTGGCCGCCGAACGCGGCGACGGAGCGGATGATCGCTCCGAGGTTGCGCGGGTCGGTGATGCCGTCGAGGGCGACGAGGAGGGGGACCGCTCCGCGGGAGACGCTGCGCTCGAGCAGGTCGCTCGGGTGGGCGTACTCGTAGGGCGGCACCTTCAGCACGAGGCCCTGGTGCACGGAGTCGGGGCCGGCGAGGCGGTCGAGCTCCGGTCGCATGACCTCGAGCACGGGAAGGCCGCGGGCGGTGGCGATCTTGAGCGCCTCCTTGACCCGGTCGTCCATCTCGATGCGGGTCGCGAGGTAGAGGGTGGTGGCCGGGATGCTGGCGCGCAGCGCCTCGAGGACCGAGTTCCGGCCCGTCACCATCTCGAAGTCGTCGCCGCTCTTGGGCTTGCGCGACGGGGCGGGGCGCCCCTGTCCGCGGGCGGCCGCGGAGAGGGCTCCGCCGGGGCGCCCCTTGCCGCCGGCGGCGACGAAGCGCTCACGCGCCAGCTTCGCCTTGCCTGCGGGGTGGTAGGGCCGGTCCTCGGCCTTGGGCGTGGGCTTCTTGCCCTCGAGGGCCTGACGGCCCTGACCGCCGGAACCGACGGCCTTGCCCTTGCTCTTCTTTCGGACCGCTCCGGGGCGGCCGGGCTTATTCGCCATCGAGACTCCAATGCGCACCCGTCTGGGTGTCTTCGATCGTGATTCCCGCCGCGGCGAGATCGGTTCGGATGCGGTCGGCGCTCGCCCAGTCGCGCTGCTCGCGCGCGGTCTGGCGTTCGGCGACCAGGCGGTCGACCAGCACGCTGAGCGCGCGGTACGAGGGTTCGTCGTCGGAGCGCGCCCACTCGGGCGCCTCCGGGTCGATGCCGAGCACGGCCGCCATCGCGAGCACCTGGGTGCGCAGGGCCGAGACGGAGCCGAGGTCCTCGGCGTCGAGGGCGGCGTTGCCGGCGCGCACGGTCTCGTGCAGGACGCCGATGGCCTGCGGGACGGACAGGTCGTCGTCCATCGCCTCGGCGAACTCCTCCGGAACCACCGGCTCGCCGAGCGCGGCGAACCGCGTGCCGTCGAGGCGGCGGCGGGAGCGCACGAGGAAGCCCTCGATCCGCTCCAGCGCCGCTTCGGCCTCCTCGAGGGCCCCGTCGTGGAACTCGAGGGTGGAGCGGTAGTGGGCCGAGCCGAGGTAGTAGCGGACGACGAGCGGGCGGGCCGCCTCGAGCAGCTCGGAGGCGAACACCGAGTTGCCGAGCGACTTGCTCATCTTCTGGCCGATGACGGACACGAGGCCGTTGTGCAGCCAGTAGCTGGCGAAGGCGTGGCCGGCGGCGCTGGACTGGGCGAGCTCGTTCTCGTGGTGGGGGAAGCGCAGGTCGAGCCCGCCGCCGTGGATGTCGAACTGGGTGCCGAGGTACTTCGTCGACATCGCGGAGCACTCGATGTGCCAGCCGGGGCGCCCGGCGCCCCACGGCGAGGCCCAGGCGGCCGACTCGGGCTCCTCCGGCTTGGCGCCCTTCCAGAGAGCGAAGTCGTGCGGGTCGCGCTTGCCGCGCGGGTCGGCGTCGGTCGCCGCCTCCATGCTCTCGAGGCGCTGGTGGGTGAGCGAGCCGTAGTCCGGCCAGGACCGCGTGTCGAAGTAGACGTCGCCGGAGTCGTCGGGCGCCGGGTAGGCGTGACCGCGCTCGATCAGGGTCTGGATGAGGGTGATCATCTCGGCGATGCTCGCGGTCGCGCGCGGCTCGTAGGTCGGCGGGAGGATGCCGAGGGCCGTGTACGCGGCGGTGAACTCGAGCTCGACGCGGTAGGCGAGCGCCCACCACTGCTCGACCGGCGCACCCTCGGGCACCCGACGCCGCGCGTCCTCGGCGATGGCGAGGATCTTGTCATCGATGTCGGTGACGTTGCGCACCAGGGTGACCTGGAAGCCGCGGTACGCCAGCCAGCGGCGCAGCTGGTCGTAGGCGAGGGCGGAGCGCAGGTGCCCGATGTGGGGCGAGGACTGAACGGTGGGTCCGCAGACGTACATCCCGACCTCGTTCTCGCGGAGGGGGACGAAATCGACGAGGGCCTGGGCCTTCGAGTCATGCAGTCGCAGAGTCACGCGGGCGAGTTTACCGGGCGGACCGCTCCCGGCCGGGTCGGCGGCTCCGCCCGGGGACTACCGGGTGACAGCGGGGGTGGGGAGGACGAGTGCCGTCGCGGTCGCGGCGACCCCCTCGCCCCGGCCGGTGAAGCCCAGCGCGTCCGAGGTGGTGGCGGCGACGCTGACCGGTGCGCCGAGCAGCTCCGAGAGCAGCCTCTGCGCCTCCTCGCGCCGCGGCGAGAACTTCGGGCGGTTGCCGATGAGCTGCACCGAGACGTTGCCGATGGCGAAGCCGGCGGCCTCCACCAGCTCGCGGGTCGCGCGGAGGAAGACCTCGCCGTGGGCGTCCGCGAAGCGCGGGTCGGCCGTGCCGAAGCGGGAGCCGATGTCGCCGAGACCCGCCGCCGCCAGGAGCGCGTCGCAGATCGCGTGGGCGACCGGATCGCCGTCGCTGTGCCCGGACAGGCCCCGCTCCCCCGGCCAGTGCAGCCCGGCGAGCCAGAGCGGCGACGCGTCGTCGAAGGCGTGCACGTCCGTGCCGATGCCGACGCGCGGCACGACGACGACGGGCGGCGGTGCGAGCACCTGCTCGGCGCGGGCCAGGTCCCAGGGGGTGGTGATCTTGAAGGCGAGCGGATCGCCGGCGACGACGGTCGAGGGGCCGCCGCGCGAGGCGAGGAGCGCCGCGTCGTCGGTGAAGTCCTCCTCCGCCGAGGCGTAGGCCTCGTCGAGGAGCGCGCGCGGGAAGCCCTGCGGCGTCTGCACCGCGGCGAGCTCTGAGCGGTCCACCGTGCCGAGGATCCCGCCGTCGGCGCGGATGCGCTTGATCGTGTCGGTGACCGGCAGACCCGGGATCACTCCACCGCGCGTCTCCCGGACCGCCGCGATCACCCGCTCGAACTGGTCGACGGGCGTGAGGGCGCGGGCGGCGTCGTGCACGAGCACCGTCTCCACGGCCGGGCCGAGCGCCCGGAGCCCCCGAGCGACCGACTCCTGGCGGCTGGCGCCTCCGGCGACGACGCTGACGGAGCCGTCCGGGGCGCCGGCGGCGTGCGCGAGAGCGGCCGTCTCCTCGAGGAGGGCGGCGGGAGCCACGACGACGATCTGGACCGGCTCCGCGAGCAGCAGCACCGTGCGCAGGCTGCGCTCGAGGATCGTCCGCCCCGCGCAGTCGACGTAGGCCTTGGGGCGCTCGCGGCCGAGCCTCGTGCCGCTGCCGGCGGCGACGACGACGACGGCCGCGGTCGGCGCGCCGGCCGGACCGTTCAGGATGCGAGGACCTCGTCGAGGAGCACGGAGGCGGCGTCCTCGTCGGTCTTCTCGGCCAGGGCGAGCTCGGAGACGAGGATCTGGCGGGCCTTGGCGAGCATGCTCTTCTCCCCCGCCGAGAGGCCGCGGTCGCGGTCGCGGCGGGTGAGGTCGCGGACGACCTCGGAGACCTTGACGACGTCGCCGGACCCGAGCTTCTCGAGGTTGGCCTTGTAGCGGCGCGACCAGTTGGTCGGCTCCTCGACGACCTCGGCGCGCAGAACCTCGAACACGCGCTCGACGCCCTCGCGGCCGATGACGTCGCGGACGCCGACCAGGTCGACGTTGTCGGCGGGCACCTCGATGACGAGGTCGCCCTGCGCGACGCGGAGCTTCAGGTACGTCTTCTCCTGGCCCTTGATCGTCCGGGTCTTCACCTCGGCGATCGTGGCGGCTCCGTGATGGGGGTAGACGACCGTCTCTCCGACCTCGAACTGCATGCGACGTCCTTTCAGCGGCGGACAGATTACCATGCGCGCCGAGCGGGACGGGAGTCCGGACGGGCGGAGCCGCGGTGCTCGCTACGCTAGCCTGGTGTCGGCTCGTGCACAGTGAAGTCGCCCTGTCCGGGGCGAGCGGGGCCGACGATCTGGAGGTTCCTGTGAAGGCGCGTATCGCTGCATCCGTCGTTCTCGCGGTCGGCGTCGCCCTCGCTACCGCCGGCTGCAACCTCGTCGCCCCGCAGGCGACGCGCAAGATCTACGACCCGAGCGACGGAGTCGGCGCGACGATCGGCGATCTCGCCATCCGCAACGCGATGATCGTCTCGGACGACGGCGAGGCCGGCACCCTGATCGTGACGCTCGTGAACTCCACCGATGAGGCGCTGAGCGTCGAGGTGCAGTACGAGGGCTCCGCGGGCCGCACCAGCGACACCGTCGACGCCGTCCCCGGCCGTACCGAGGTCCGCCCCGACAGCACCGAGGCCGTCCAGATGGACGACATCGACACCATTCCCGGCGGCCTCCTCCCCGTCTACTTCCAGTACGGCTCCGAGCAGGGCAAGGAGCTCCTCGTCCCCGTCCTGACGAACGCCCTCGAGGCCTACTCGACGCTGACTCCCGCTCCCTCCGCGACGCCGACCGTCACCCCGACGGCCGACCCCGCCCGGACCGCGCTCCCCACTCCCACCGCCGAGCCCGGCGTCGACGCTCCCACCGCCGAGCCCGGCGTCGACGCTCCCACCGCGGAGTAGCCCCCTCCGCCCTCGAGGGCCGTCCACCCCGGTGGGCGGCCCTTCGTCGTCCCCGCAGGTCACGATCCGCCGACTCCGTCGGCCACTCACCACCAGGCGGGCGGCGTCCGGCTGCGCGGGTCTCGATACGCCGACCACTCGAGCACCACGCCCTGAGCGACGCCCCCGCCCGGCTCGTCGCGAAGCGACGGCCCCACCCTCGACGGCTCGTCGCGCAGCGACGGCCCCACCCCCTCGGCTCGTCCCACAGCGACGGCCCTACCCCATCCGGCTCGTCGCGCAGCGACGGCCCCGCCCCTCACCCCTCCAGCACAGGGTTGATCGCGGGTCCTGGCGGGGTGAGCTGCAAGGCGGAGGAGGGCGCGATACCAGCGGTATCGCAACCGACGACAACGCCGCAGATCGCCCCGCCAGGGCCCGCGATCAAGCGTCGAAGCGGTAGCCGAGGCCGCGGACAGTAACCAGGAGCACCGGTTCCTTCGGCGTCTTCTCGATCTTGGAGCGGATGCGCTTGACGTGGACGTCGAGGGTCTTCGTGTCGCCGAAGTAGTCGCTGCCCCAGACGCGGTCGATGAGCTGGCCGCGGGTGAGGACACGGCCCGCGTTGCGGAGGAGCATCTCGAGGAGCTCGAACTCCTTGAGGGGCATCGGGGTCTCGACGCCGTCGACTTCGACCGTGTGGCGTTCGATGTCCATGCGGACGGGGCCGGCGACGACGATCCGCTCCTCGCCGGGCTCCTCGGTGCGGCGCCGGAGGACGGCGCGGATGCGGGCGAGCAGTTCGCGGGTGGAGTAGGGCTTGGTGACGTAGTCGTCCGCGCCGAGCTCCAGGCCGACGACGATGTCCACTTCGGAGTCCTTGGCGGTGACCATGATGATCGGGACGGAGGAGCGGGTGCGGATCTCGCGGCAGACCTCCGTGCCGGGCATGCCGGGCAGCATGAGGTCGAGGAGGATCAGGTCGTAGTCGCCCTCGTCGAAGGCGGCGACGGCGCGGTTGCCGTCCTCGGCGACGGTGACGTCGTAGCCCTCGCGTTCGAGCAGGTAGCTGAGGGGCTCGCTGAGGGCGCTCTCGTCCTCGACGAGCAGGATGCTGGTCACGCGTGTTCTCCTATCGGGGCGGTCGCCGCGAAGGGCGTCCGGGCGGGGTCGGCTTCGGGGAGCCGGATGGTGAAGGTGGAGCCGCGGCCGGGCTTGGACCAGACGCGGACGTCGCCGCCGTGGTTCTGCACGGCGTGCTTGACGATGCTGAGGCCGAGGCCGGTGCCGCCGGTGTGGCGGGAGCGGGCCTGGTCGACGCGGTAGAAGCGCTCGAACACCCGGTCGAGGTCCTCCTCCGGGATGCCGATGCCCTGGTCGGTGACGGCGATCTCGACGACGCCGCCGGTGGAGCGGACGCCGATGCCCACGCGGGAGCCGGCGGGCGAGTACTGGATGGCGTTGGCGAGGAGGTTGTGCAGCGCCGAGACGAGCATCTTCTCCTGCCCCACGACGTAGGCCTTCTTCATCCCGCCCTTGACCAGGGTGACGTCGTGCGACTCCGCCAGGACGTGGGTGGTCTCGAGCGCCGCCGTGACGACGTCGTCGACGCGGATGATCTCGGCGGAGCCGGCGACGTCGGCGGCCTGGAGGCGGGAGAGCTCGATGATCTCGCGGGTGATCTTCGCGAGGCGGTGCGACTCCTGGGTCAGCCGGTGCGCGAAGCGGCGCACCTGCTGGGGGTCGTCGGCGGCGGAGTCGAGGGCCTCGGCGAGCAGGCCGACGGCGCCGATCGGGGTCTTCAGCTCGTGGGAGATGTTGGCGACGAAGTCCCGGCGGACGGCCTCGAGCCGGCGCGCCTCGGTGTGGTCCTCGGCGATGACGAGGACGTAGCGGGAGCCCAGGCGGGTCGCGTGGACGACGAGCGTCACGGCGGCGTCGGAGAGCGGGCTGGTCGCGAGCTCGAGGTCCTGGACGATGTCGTCGCCGAAGCGGCGGACGCGGTCGACGATGGCGGCGAGGTCGGGGTGGAGCAGCGTGTCCTGCGAGACCAGGCCGAGCGCGACGGCGCGGGTGGACGCCTTCAGCACGTTGTGCGACGGGTCGGTCACGAAGGCGGGCGAGCCGACGGCGTCGATGATCGCCTCGATCCCCTCGGGGAGCCCGACCGAGATCACGTCCTGCGCGATGCGGCCCTGGCGGGCGGCGAGCGTGAGCACGGTCGTCAGAAGGATCCCGATCGCGACACCGAGAACGAGTGACAGAACCACGATCAAGCCCGAATCCACGGACCCAGGCTAACCATCCACCGGGCGTCCCCCTACCGGACGCCCGTCGATCCTCCGGGGGTCGAGTACTGTTCAAACGCCCGGCACCGTCCGTTAACCTGCCGTGGTCATCATGACTGCGCCTGCGCCCACGGAGTGCAGTCGCAGCGGCGTGCGAGGTGCTCGCCGCAGATCCGGCGCCGTCGTCCGCGCGCGCCGTAGAGAGGGTCGAACACAGATGCGCGAAGTTTTCCAGCAGGAGCTGGCCGAGGTCCAGGAACGACTCGTCGAGATCTCCGGACTCGTCGAGATCGCCATCGAGAAGGCGACCCAGGCGTTCAACCACTCCGACGTCACCCTCGCGGAGGAGGTCATCGCGAGCGACGCGCGCATCGACGAGCTGGCCATCAGCCTCGACGAGCTCGCGATCGACATCCTCGCCCGGCAGAACCCGGTCGCCCGCGACCTGCGGATCGTCGTCTCGGCGCTGCGCATCAGCGCATCGCTCGAGCGGATGGGCGACATCGCCGAGCACATCGCCCAGCTCTCGCGCTACCGCTTCCCCGACAAGGTGGTCCCCAAGAGCCTGCGTCCGACGTTCGTCGAGATGGGCCGCCTCGACGTGGTCGTCGCGCACAAGCTGACCGACCTGCTCCGCTCGCAGGACCCGCGCATCGCCGAGGAGATCCGCGACGAGGACGACAAGATCGACGAGCTGCACGTCAGCGTCTTCGACAAGGTGCTCAGCGAGGCGTGGAAGGGCCAGGCCGCCGACACCGTCGACGCGACCCTCGCCAGCCGCTACCACGAGCGCTTCGCCGACCACGCCGTGTCGATCGCCAAGAAGGTCCAGTACCTGATCTCGGGCGACTACTCCTAGTCGACACCTCGGGCTCCAGCCCGTCTCACCGTCCGGCCCGCAGGAACGAGCGTCTCCTGCGGGCCGGACGTGTCCGTGCGCTCCGCCTCCGGGGCTACGGGAACGGCCCGCCGGAGTCGAGGACTCGGGCGGGCCGTTCGCGCGTTCGGGGCGGTGCTACTTCTTGGCGCCCTGGGCGGCGACGGCGGCGGCACCGGCGGCCGCGGCCTCGGGGTCGAGGTAGCGCGCCTCGCCGATGGGCTCGAAGTCCTCGTTCAGCTCGTAGACGAGCGGGATCCCGGTCGGGATGTTGAGCTCCGCGATGTCCGAGTCCGAGATGCCGTCGAGCGTCTTCACCAGCGCGCGGAGGGAGTTGCCGTGCGCGGTGATCATGACGGTCTTGCCCGAGGCGAGGTCCGGCTTGATGTCGGACTCCCAGTACGGAAGCATCCGCTCGATCACGAGCTTCAGCGACTCGGTGCGGGGCAGTGCGTCGCCGAGGTCGGCGTAGCGCTCGTCGTGCGCCTGCGAGTACTGGTCGTCGTCGTCGAGCGGGGGCGGCGGCACGTCGAAGGAGCGGCGCCAGGTCTGGAACTGCTCGGGGCCGTACTCGGCGAGGGTCTGCGCCTTGTCCTTGCCCTGCAGGGCGCCGTAGTGGCGCTCGTTGAGGCGCCAGGAGCGCTTGACGTCGATCCACAGGCGGTCGGCGACCTCGAGGGCGATGTTGGCGGTCTGGATCGCACGCGTCTGGCGCGACGTGTAGACGATGTCGGGGTGCAGGCCCGCCTCGGTCAGCAGCTCGCCGGCACGGGTGGCCTCCGCGACTCCCTGCTCGGTCAGGCGCACGTCGACCCAGCCGGTGAACAGGTTCTTCTGGTTCCACTCGCTGTTGCCGTGGCGCACGAGGATGAGGGTGTAGGTCTCGGACATGCGTCCAGCTTAGAGGCGGCCCCCTCACCCGCGGATACGCTGGAGAGCATGCCCATCGGAGCCGTCACCCGCGGAACGACGGGCACGAACCGCCTCCGCCGGGTCGACCGCCGGCTCGCCGAGCTGCCCGTCCTGCGCAGCACCGCCTCCCCGCTCGTCGTCGATCTCGGCTTCGGGGCGAGCGCGGTCACCACGCTCGAGCTGCACCGCCGGCTCGTCCGGGCCGCGCCCGACGTCGAGGTGCTCGGCCTCGAGATCGAGCCCGCACGGGTCGACACCGCTCGGCGCCAGCTCGCGCGGGTGAGGGAGGGCGGCACGCCGTTCCCTGCGGACGCGCGCGTGCGCTTCGAGCGCGGCGGCTTCGAGGTGCCCCTGCCCGCGGGGCGGCGGGCAGGCGTCATCCGCGCCTTCAACGTGCTCCGCCAGTACGACGAGGACGCGGTTCATAGAGCCTGGGCGACGATGACGGACCGTCTGCAGCCCGACGGCGTCCTGGTCGAGGGCACCTGCGACGAGATCGGCCGCATCTGCACCTGGATCGAGGTCGGCCGGGAGGGCCCGCGCTCGCTGACCCTCTCGCTCCGGCTCGCGGCGATCCCCTCGCCGATGACGGCGGCCGAGCGCCTGCCGAAGGCCCTCATCCACCGCAACGTGCCCGGCGAGGGCGTGCACGCCTTCCTCTCCGCCCTCGAGCGGGCGTGGACGCTGAACGCCCCTCTCGCCGTCTACAGTCCGGGTCAGCGGTGGATCGCGACGGTCCGGGACCTCCGGCCGGAGTGGCCGGTCCTCGGCGGGCCGCGGCGCTGGCGCCTGGGCGAGGTGACGGTCGCGTGGGAGGCGGTCGCCCCCTCCTGCTGAGCGCCGGGCCTGAGCACCGGACCTCCTGAGCCCTAGGCGAGCGGGGGCAGAGCGGCCCGAGCCTCGGCGGGAGCGGCGCCGGTCGCCGTGAGCAGGTCGACGACGAGCGGGCGGAGCAGGACGAGCACCGTCTTCTCGGCGAGGCGCGCCTCCGGGATCAGCCGCTGGGGGTCGAGCGTGGTCGCGAGCAGCACGAGGTCCTGACGCGCCAGGGCGAGCACCGACGGATCGGCGACCGCGCGGCCGAGCAGCGCGATGCCCGGGCCGAGGGCGGCGACCGCTCCGGCGAGCGCCGGCCGCGGGGCGCCGTCCCCGACGAGGAAGTCGGTGCGGCGCGCGACGATGCGCAGATCACGGGTCGCGAGGTCCAGCGCGGACAGCATCACGGCCTGGCGGGAGAGCTCGCCGCGGTGCCGGCGGACGAACGGCGAGATCCGGGCGACGCCGGTAGCGGAGTCGAGCGCCGCGGTCCAGCCGTCGATGACCGGCTGCGTCCCGCGGATCCGCTCGAGGGCCGCGGTGGACGCCGAGGAGTCGCCCCGGCGGAGCGCCTCGGCCAGCTCCTCCACGGTCCGGCTGAGCGCGGTGAGGAGCCGGTGCGCCTCGGCCCGCGCTGTGCGCAGCGGCGGGCGGGGCACGATCGCCGTGCAGAGCAGCGCCGCGAGCCCGCCGATCAGGCCGTCGACGCTCCGGGTGAAGACGCCTCCGTCCGGCGCAGGGAGGACCATCACCAGCATCGCCTGGGTCCCGGCGGCCACGGCGAACCCCGGCGAGGGCGAGAGGGCCCGGCCGAGCGTGAAGACGATCGCGAGGACGACGGCGAGCTGCCAGACGCCGCTCCCCCACAGCAGGAGCAGGACCTCGCTGGCCGTGATACCGATGAGCATCCCCGTCGCTGTCTCGGCCACCTGCTTGGGACGGGTGTCGCGCGCGATGCCGAGGCTCGAGATCGTGGCCGTCAGCGCCAGCACCGGCGCGGGGTGCCCGAGGAGGAAGTGCGCGACGGAGTAGGCGAGGGTCGCCGCGAGCACGATCTGCAGCACTGCGGGGAGCGACGCCCCCGCGCGGGCGAGGGCGCGCGCGGGACTCAGCTCGGGGGCCCGGACGAGACCGCGCAGCCGCTCGGCCGCCCGGCCCCGCTCGGCGGGACGTGCGGCCACCACGGCGTGGCCTACCTGGTCGTCGCCCCGAGGCGGGGCAGGCGGGGCACTCCCGCCTCCGCTCCGGCTCCGGGCGGGACCACGACCTCCTGGGCCGCGGCCACGCGCGAGTCGTCGGCCAGCACGGTCAGCTCGAGGTCCACCGGGACGCTCCGCTTGACGACCGCGAGAGCGACCGGTCCGTCCTCGTAGTGCCAGGCGCTCGAGGTGACCGTGCCGACCTCGACCGGCTCGCCGCCCTTGAGCGCCGTGACGACGTCGCCGTGGGCGGGGAGGACCGAGTCGGAGCCGTCGAGCTGCAGCAGGACCAGGCGCCGCGGCGGGTGCCCGAGGTTGTGCACCTTCGCCACCGTCTCCTGGCCCCGGTAGCAGCCCTTGGCGAGATGCACGCTCGAGCGGAGGAGGTCGAGCTCGTGCGGGATGGACCGCTCGTCGACCTCCGTCGCGTGGCGCGGGCGCCAGGCGGCGATGCGCAGGGCCTCGAGGGCATCGACCCCGGCGAGGGCCACTCCCACCCCGACGGCCGTCTCCGCGAGGGCCTCGAGGGCCGCTCGCGGGACCAGGACCTCGCGGAGCTCCCAGGAGGCCCCGGGGTGCTCTGTGGTCAGCGCGTACTGCCAGCCGCCCGGCTGGACCTGCGACCACGGGTCGCTCCAGACGACGGGCTCCTCGGCCAGGGACAGGGCGAGCGTCAGGGCCGGCCCGTCGCCGAGGGCGGCGAGGGTCGCGAAGTCGTCGGTGCGGTCGGCGACCTCGACGCGGAGCATGAAGCGCATCCGGTCGAGCCAGGCGGCCAGGCCGGCCGTCTCGTCGCGGTCGAGCAGGAGCCAGGCGGTCTCGCCGTCGTCGACGAGGCGGATGACGTGCTCGATCCGGCCGGTCGGGTCGAGCAGGAGCGTCTCGGCCGACGCGCCGGGAGCGAGGCGCGAGACGGCCTGGCTGGTGAGCGAGTCGATCCAGGTGAGGCGGTCCGGCCCCGTGACGGTCACGACGCCCCGGCCGGAGAGGTCGACGAGCGCGGTGCCCGCGGCGAGAGCGCGCTGCTCGCGGAAGGGCTCGCCGTAGTGAGCGGCGACGCCGGGCTCGGCGGCGCTCGTCGTGGCGACGGCGCCCGGGGCGGCCAGGAGCGGGGAGAGCGCGTCAGTCGACACGGGCGAGCCGTCCGGAGGAGTGGGTCCGCAGGCCCTGGCCGAGCGCGGCGATGTCCCACGCCCACAGCAGGTGGTCGTCGACCAGGCCGTAGAGGCGGGTGGCGGCGGCGTAGTCCTTCGCCGCGGCGGTGCGCATCACCGCGTCGGTCGCGAGGTCGATCCGCGGCCCCTTGACCTGGCCGAGGTAGAGCTCGCTGACCCCGTCCGGGTGCACGAGCGAGACCTCGATGTCGAAGCCGCCGGCGGCGTTGCGCAGCGTCTCGACGGACTCCGCGTCGGGGAAGGCGGGTGCGCCGCGGCCGGGCAGCATTCCCGGGCCGGCGTCGGAGTCGGTCAGAGCGCGGCTGAGGCGCCAGTAGCCGGTCTCGGTGACCAGCGGCCGGGGCGCCTCCTCGGCGCCCTCCTCGATCAGCCACGTGTAGGAGTTGTAGTTGAGGTACGGGAGGCCGTCGTAGCTGAAGCTGATGCGATGGCCGAACTCGGCCTGGACGGAGTCGTCGCCGATCGTGTAGTCGATGACGCCCGAGCCCTCCCAGACGCCGAGCAGCCAGGACAGGGGGACGAGCTCGGGCGGCAGGCCCGACGGAAGCGAGATCACTCGGGCTCCGGCGGCGGCTAGCGCTGGCCGCGGTAGAGCTTGTAGACGACCACGCCGGAGACCCACGCGATGGCGAGGGAGGCGAGCCCGAGCAGACCGAGGTAGAAGAGTTCCAGGGCGAGAAGCATGCGCTCATCCTACCCGCCGCCTCCGACGCCGGGGCGGGGCGGACGCGGCCGCTCAGGCGGTGCGGATCCGGGTGCTCGGGACAGGACGGCGCGACCGCTCAGGCGGGGAGGAGGAGGGCGATCCCGCTCGCGACCGCGACCACGGCCATCGCTCCGACGATGCTCGTCATCGCGCGGAGGAGGTACCCCTCGGCGCGGGCCACGGCGAGCTGCACCGCGAAGGTCGCGAGCACGCAGCCGCCGAACGTCAGCGCGAGCCAGAGCTGCCGGGACTCCGGAGCGGCGATCGCCAGAGTCAGCACGGAGCCCGCGAGTGCGAGCGCCCAGACGACTCCGATGCCCACCCGATCCCTGCCCATCCGACAATTGTGCCCCAGGCGGACGCCCCTCCCGGCCCGCCGCTAGTATTGCGGGCAGACCAGTTCTGGAGGATCCGTGGCGCAGTTGTTGATACTGACCTCGGCGGGAGGCGCCGAGGTGCTCCCCGCACTGGGGCTCCTCAGCCACCGGACCCGGCAGATCCCCGCGGAGCCCGCCCAGCTCGTGAACGCCCCGAGCTGCGATCTGATCCTGGTCGATGCGCGGCAGGACCTCGCCAGCGCCAAGTCGCTCTGCAAGATCCTCACGACCACGGGCATCAACGTCCCCCTCATCCTGATCCTCACGGAGGGCGGGCTCACGGCCGTCTCGGCCGACTGGGGCGTCAACGACGTCATCCTCGACTCGGCCGGCCCCGCCGAGGTCGACGCCCGCATCCGCCTGGTGATCGGCCGGCTGGCGCAGGAGCAGTCGACCTCGCGCATCCAGGCCTCGGGCGTCGTGATCGACGAGGCAAGCTACTCCGCCAAGGTCCACGGGCGCCCGCTCGACCTCACCTTCAAGGAGTTCGAGCTCCTCCGCTTCTTCGCTACGCACCCCTCGCGCGTCTTCACCCGCGAGCAGCTGCTGAGCGAGGTGTGGGGCTACGACTACTTCGGCGGCACCCGCACGGTCGACGTGCACGTGCGGCGCCTCCGCGCGAAGCTCGGCGACCTGGAGTCGCTGATCGGCACGGTCCGCAACGTCGGATACCGCTTCAACGTGTACGAAGAGGACAATGAGCGAGTCGCTCAACCTGTCCGTTGAGGATCTGGCCGATCCCGCGGTGGCGGCCGGCCTCGAGCACCTGATCGGGCGCGCCGCCTGGTTCGACCACCAGCCCCCCTTCAGCGATCAGACCCTCGTCGACGCCCGGGCCGGCTCGCGCACCCTCCTCGTGGGGCTGCGCGCCGACGTGGTCGTGGCGGCGGCGATCCTCGGGCAGGGCGAGCTGGAGTTCGTCGTCGATCCGGAGTGGCGCGGGGTCGGCTTCGGCACCGCGACCCTGGAGCAGGTCCTCGCGAGCGGCCGGACGGGCCTGCTCGCCTGGGCGCACGGCGACCACCCCGCCGCCCGGGCCCTCGCGGCCTCCCACGGCTTCGCACCGGTTCGCACCCTCCTGCACCTCGAGCTCGAGCCGCTCGCCGCCCCCGAGGTCCGCGTCCCCGAGGGCGTCGTCCTCTCGGACGCCCGCGACCTCGCTCCGGCCGAGTGGATCGCCCTGAACGCGCGGATCTTCGCCGCGCACCCCGAGCAGGGGCGGATGACGGAGGAGGACCTGGCGGCCCGCCGCGCCGAGCCGTGGTTCGACGAGGGCGACTTCCTCCTGCTCCGCGACGTCGACGGCACGCTCCTCGGATACGACTGGCTCAAGATCGAGCCCGGATCGACGACCGGCGAGATCTACGTCCTCGGGGTCGCCCCCGAGGCGGCCGGACGGGGACTCGGCCGCACCCTGCTGAACGCCGGGCTCGCGCGGATGCTCGAGCGCGGCTGCACCGCGGCCGACCTCTACGTCGAGGCCGAGAACCGGTCGGCGGTGGCGCTCTACCGCTCGCTCGGGTTCACGGACGCCTCCGTCGACGTGCAGTACCTGCAGCGCGCCGCGCCGCTGCGCTGAGCCGGCACTCCTCCACAGGGCCTCCCCCGGCCCCGTTCATCCGGCATTCACGAGCGGCGGCGCGGAGCGGACGGACGCGGTGCCAGGATGGTCGCATGGACGGCGACAACCTGCTTCTCGAAGACGGTCTCAGCGATGACCTCGACGACGACTTCGACGACGAGGAGGAGCACTCGGACCCGCTCCTCCCCGACAACCGCTACCTCGACCGGGAGCTGAGCTGGCTCGCGTTCAACCAGCGCGTGCTCGAGCTCGCGGAGGATCCGCTGGTTCCGGCGCTCGAGCGGGCGAACTTCCTGGCGATCTTCTCGTCCAACCTCGACGAGTTCTTCATGGTCCGGGTCGCCGGCCTCAAGCGCCGCATCCTCACGGGGCTCGCCCTGCCGACGAACATCGGCCGCGTGCCGGTCGACGTGCTGACCGACATCTCGGAGAAGGCGCACCTGCTGCAGCAGCGCCACTCCCGAGCGTTCAAGGAGCTCGTCGAGCCCGCCCTGCGCGCCGGCGGCATCGACCTCGTCCGCTGGGACGAGCTGAGCGACGCCGAGCGCACCGTGCTGGACGACTACTTCTCGGCCCAGGTGTTCCCTGTTCTGATGCCGCTCGCGGTCGACCCGGCGCACCCGTTCCCCTACATCTCCGGCCTCTCGCTCAACCTCTCGGTGCGGGTGCGGAACCCGAAGACGCAGAAGGTCGAGTTCGCGCGCCTCAAGGTGCCGCAGATGCTCCCCCGCTTCGTGCGGATCGCCGGAGTCGCGGCGCCGGGCGAGCCGATGCGGTTCATCTCGCTCGAGGACCTGATCGCCAACCAGCTGGACGACCTGTTCCCCGGCATGGAGATCCTCGACCACCACGTGTTCCGGGTGACGCGCAACGAGGACGTCGAGGTCGACGAGGACGAGACCGAGAACCTGATCAAGGCCCTCGAGAAGGAGCTGCTGCGCCGCCGGTTCGGCCCGCCCATCCGCCTCGAGGTCACCGATGACATGGACGACGAGACGCTGGGCCTGCTGGTCCGCGAGCTCGACATCACGACGCAGGAGGTCTACAAGCTCCCGGCCCCGCTCGACCTCAGCGGGCTCTTCAGCCTGCAGAAGATCGACCGCCCGGACCTGAAGTACCCCAATCACGTCCCGACGACGGCGGTGCAGCTCTCGCCCAGCGAGCCCAACCAGCGGCAGGACGTCTTCAAGGCGGTCTCCCGCGGCGACGTGCTCCTTCACCACCCCTACGAGTCCTTCGCGACGAGCGTGCAGTCGTTCCTCGAGCAGGCGGCGGCCGATCCGGACGTGCTCGCGATCAAGCAGACGCTCTACCGCACCTCGGGCGACTCCCCCATCGTCGAGGCGCTCATCGACGCGGCCGAGTCGGGCAAGCAGGTGCTCGCCCTGGTCGAGATCAAGGCGCGCTTCGACGAGCAGGCGAACATCTCGTGGGCGCGCAAGCTCGAGAAGGCGGGCGTGCACGTGGTCTACGGGCTCGTCGGGCTGAAGACCCACTGCAAGCTCGCGCTCGTCATCCGCCAGGAGAAGGGTGGAGTGCTCCGCCACTACTCCCACATCGGCACCGGCAATTACAACCCGAAGACCTCGCGCATCTACGAGGACCTCGGACTCCTGACGGCCGACCCCGAGGTCGGCAAGGACCTCACGCGCCTGTTCAACGAGCTCTCGGGCTACGCGATCGAGAAGAAGTTCAAGCGCCTGCTCGTCGCGCCGCGCCACCTCCGGAAGGGCCTGCTCAAGCGGATCGCCGCCGAGACCGAGAACGCCCGCGCGGGGCGGCCCTCGGGCATCCGGATCAAGGTCAACTCGATCGTCGACGAGTCCGTGATCGACGCGCTCTACCGCGCCAGCCAGGCCGGCGTGCCGGTCGACGTCTGGGTGCGCGGCATCTGCGGGCTGAAGCCCGGCCAGGAGGGGCTCTCCGAGAACATCCGCGTGCGCTCGATCCTCGGCCGCTACCTCGAGCACTCCCGCATCTTCAGCTTCGTCAACGGCGGCGAGCCGGACGTCTTCATCGGCAGCGCCGACATGATGCACCGCAACCTCGACCGCCGCGTCGAGGCTCTGGTGCGGATCGTCGAGCCGGCGCACCTCAGCGAGATCGACGACATGTTCGAGCGGGCGATGGACGAGCGGACCGCCTCCTGGTGGCTCGGCCCGGACGGCGACTGGACGCGGCACCACCTCGATGAGGAGGGCGCTCCGCTCGCCGACCTGCAGAACCAGCTGATGCAGCACATCACCCATCGCAAGCGCGCGGCGACACGGTCCGCCAACCGGGCCTCCAGCCGCTGACGCCCGTGACGGGCACCGTCTACGCAGCAGGAGCGGTGTGCTGGCGGATCATCGAGGGCCGCCCGCACATCCTCGTGATCCACCGGCCGCACCGCCGGGACGTCAGCCTGCCCAAGGGCAAGGTCGACGCGGGCGAGTCCCTCCCGGAGACCGCGGTGCGCGAGATCCGCGAGGAGACCGGGCTCTCGGTGGCGCTCGGGGTGCCGTTGGGGTGCACCGAGTACACGCTGCCGAGCGGGCGCCCGAAGGCCGTCTACTACTGGGCGGCGCAGGTGACCGAGAAGGCCGTCCTGGCGTCCGACTTCCTCCCGAACGACGAGGTCGAGGCGCTCGAGTGGGTGACGCTCAAGCGGGCCCGGAGCTACCTGACCTATCCGCACGACGTGACGATCGTCGACGAGTTCGCCCGGATCGCCGCACGCGGTGCGCTCGAGACCTTCGCGATCGTGGTCCTGCGGCACGCGAAGGCGGTGCCCGCCTCCTCCTGGGACGGCCGCGACTCCACCCGCCGCCTCACCGGGCGCGGCCGGGTCGAGGCCGCGGCCGCCGCTCAGGCCGTGGCCGCCTGGCGCCCGCGCCGCCTCGTCTCGAGCACCGCCAAGCGCTGCCGGTCGACCATCGCCCCGCTGTCCGGTCTGGTCGGGAAGCCGGTCAAGCTGCGCGACGACCTCAGCCAGGAGGCGCACGAGCAGGGCACCGCCGACGTCCGCGCCCTCGTCGGCAAGCGGGTCCGCGCCCGCCGCACCGCCGTCCTCTGCAGTCACCGGCCGGTGATCCCCGAGATCCTGCGCGAGATCGCCCTCGCCACGGCGACTCCTCTCGGCGCCTACCTCGACGAGGCGGCAGCGCTCCCGACCGGGGGCTTCGCCGTGGTGCACCTCTCCACCGGTCACCCCGGCTCCGGCATCGTCGCGATCGAGACGCACACGCCGCTGGCCTGACCCGCCCGGGCGCTGCGCGTCCGGCTCGACGGGTCCCTCCGCACCGGGCCGGTCGCGCAGCCGGGACGCGCCCGACGCACCGCGCCTTCCCCGCCGCCCCGTCGCTCCGCAATCCCCGAGGCGGACCCGTTCACCGCGCGTTCACCGAGCGGTCGGTGCCAGGACACGACCCCTCCGTACTCTCGCTCGCGGGCTGCACCAGGCCCTGTTCTGTTTTCCACGCTTTCCTACCCGAAAGGGATACTTGTGAGATTCTCGCGTCTCGGCCAGGCGGCCGTCGTCGCCGCCGTCGCAGCGATCACGCTGACCTCCTGCGCTGCCAACGAGGCACCGGCCGCAGGCGGCAGCTCCGGCTCCGCCACCACCTCCACGCTCTCCGGCACCATCACCGGGATCGGCTCGTCCGCTCAGGGCACCGCGCAGACCACCTGGGCCGCCGCGTTCCAGACCGCGAACCCCGAGGTCACGGTCAACTACGACCCGCAGGGCTCCGGCGCCGGCCGCACCAACTTCATCGACGGCGCCGCCGACTACGCCGGCTCCGACTCCGCGCTCAAGGACGAGGAGCTCGCGGGCACCTTCGCCGCCTGCGCCCCCGACACCAAGGCGATCGACCTCCCGGTCTACATCTCGCCGATCGCGGTCATCTTCAACGTGGAGGGCGTCGACGAGCTCAAGCTCGACGCGGCCACCATCGCTGGCATCTTCAAGGGCACCATCACCTCCTGGGACGCCCCGGAGATCAAGGCCCTGAACCCCGACGCGACCCTCCCGTCGGCGAACATCACCTCCGTGCACCGCTCGGACGACTCGGGCACCACGCAGAACTTCACCGACTACCTCGCGGCCACCGCGAGCGACGTCTGGGACGCTCCCGCCGCGCAGACCTTCCCGTACCAGAGCGGTGACGGCGCCAAGGGCACCTCGGGTGTCGTCGACGCGGTCAAGAACGGCACCAACACGATCGGCTACGCCGACGAGTCCGGCGCCCAGGGCATGGACATGGCCCAGCTGAAGGTCGGCGACGCGTTCTCGACCATCTCGGCCGACGGAGCCGCGGCGGTCGTCGCCGCCTCGCCCATCGCCGAGGGCCGCGAGGACAACGACCTCGCGATCAAGATCGACCGTACCGGCACCGAGGCGGACGCCTGGCCGATGGTCCTGGTCAGCTACCTCATCGTGTGCCAGGAGTACGCGGACGCCGACAAGGGCGAGGTCGTCAAGTCCTTCGCCTCCTACGTCGCGAGCGAGGAGGGCCAGGAGGCCGCCGCCGCTCAGGCCGGCTCCGCTCCCCTGAGCTCCGAGCTCGCCTCGACCGTCGCCACCGCGATCGAGTCGATCAAGTAGTCCCACCGGCAGGGCCCGTCTCGCAGCACGATCCGCGGGACGGGCCCCGCCTGTGCCGGGCTCGACCCACCGGACGCCCCCTCCGAGCCCTAGCATCTTCCTGTGCGCCCCGCCGAACCCCCTCGTCTGAAGAGAGTCCCCTGGAATGGCAACTGAGACCGTCGTCCGCCCGAAGGCGAAGGTGCGTGTCGGAGATCGGGTCTTCTCGATCTCGACCGTCGCCGCCGGTTCCCTCATCCTCCTCGTCCTCGCCGCCGTCGCGATCTTCCTGATCGCGCAGTCGATCCCCGCGTTCACCGCGCCGGCCGGCAGCCTCCCCGGCGACGCGACGAGCTTCTGGGCCTACGTCGGCCCCCTGGTCTTCGGCACGGTCTGGTCGGCGGTGATCGCCCTGGTGATCGCCCTGCCGCTCTCGATCGCGATCGCCCTCTTCATCTCGCACTACGCGCCGCGCCGCATCGCGATGGCCCTCGGCTACGTGGTCGACCTCCTCGCCGCCGTCCCCTCGGTGGTCTTCGGCCTCTGGGGCGCGACCGTGCTGGCGCCGATGGTGCAGCCCTTCTACCTCTTCCTCAACGTGAACATCGGCTGGTTCCCGCTCTTCGGCGGCCAGGCGTCGGGCACCGGCAAGACGATCCTCACCGCCTCGGTGGTGCTGGCCGTCATGGTCATCCCGATCATCACCGCGGTCTGCCGCGAGATCTTCCTCCAGGCCCCGCGCCTGCACGAGGAGGCGGCGCTCGCGCTCGGCGCGACCCGCTGGGAGATGATCCGCATGGCCGTCCTGCCCTTCGGCGCCCCGGGCATCGTCTCGGCCGCCATGCTCGGCCTCGGCCGGGCCCTCGGCGAGACGCTCGCCGTCGCGATGGTGCTCTCGCCCGCGACGGTCGTCTCCTTCCTCCTGCTCACCTCGCAGAACTCGAACACCATCGCCGCGAACATCGCGCTGCAGTTCCCGGAGGCGAGCGGAGTCGGCGTGAACGTCCTCGTCGCCTCGGGCCTCATCCTCTTCGTCATCACCCTCGTCGTGAACTCGGTCGCGCGGTTCATCGTCAACCGCCGCAAGGCCTTCTCGGGAGCCAACTGATGTCCGCCGCCACCTCGTCGATGCCCTTCTCGCTGCAGGCGGGCAAGCTGCCCAAGGGCACTCCCTGGATGCTGCTCGTCGGCAGCTGGGTCGTGTTCGCCGCCGTCTTCCTGATCCTCCAGGCGGCCGGCATGATGAACGACTTCAGCCTCGTCGGAGCGATCTTCTGGGGCACCGTCCTCTTCGACGTCGCCATCTACGTGGTCTCGCGCCTGGTCGAGGGCGGCCGCAAGGCTGTCGACCGCCTCGTGACCTCGCTGGTCGCGACCGCGTTCATCATCGCGCTGCTCCCGCTGATCTCCCTGCTCTACACGGTCGTCTCCAACGGAGTCGCGCGGTTCGATCCGCTCTTCTTCTCCTCGTCCATGCGCAACGTCATCGACGCGGGCGGCGGCGCCCTCCACGCGATCATCGGCACGCTCGAGATCACGGCCATGGCCGCGCTGATCTCTGTGCCGATCGGCCTGCTCACCTCGATCTACCTCGTCGAGTACGGCCGCGGCCACCTCGCCCGGGCGATCACCTTCTTCGTCGACGTGATGACGGGCATCCCCTCCATCGTCGCGGGCCTGTTCGCCTACGCGCTCTTCGCGCTGCTCCTCGGCCCCGGCGTCCGGATGGGCTTCGCCGGCTCGATCGCCCTCGCCGTGCTGATGATCCCCGTGGTCGTCCGCTCGTCGGAGGAGATGCTGAAGCTGGTCCCGAACGAGCTGCGCGAGGCGTCCTACGCCCTCGGCGTGCCGAAGTGGCTGACCATCGTCAAGATCGTGCTGCCGACCTCCATCGCCGGCATCACGACGGGCATCACCCTCGCGATCGCCCGCGTCATCGGCGAGACCGCCCCGCTGCTCATCGTCGCCGGCTTCACCGCGTCGATGAACTACGACCTCTTCAGCGAGCGGATGATGACCCTCCCGGTCTTCGTCTACACGCAGTACGCGAACCAGGGTCCCGACGCCGAGGCGTTCCTCAACCGGGCCTGGACCGGCGCGCTGGCCCTCATCCTGATCGTCATGGCGCTGAACCTGGTCGCCCGCCTGATCGCGAAGATCTTCGCCCCCAAGCTCGGCCGCTGACACCCACCACTCGGCTCCGGCCGGAATCCCCGAAGGAAGCAATGTCCAAGCGCATCGAGGTCAACGACCTCAACGTCTACTACAGCCAGTTCCTCGCGGTGGAGGGCGTCTCGCTCGCCATCGAGCCCCGCACGGTCACCGCCTTCATCGGCCCGTCCGGCTGCGGCAAGTCGACCTTCCTCCGCACGCTCAACCGCATGCACGAGGTCATCCCCGGCGCGCACGTCGAGGGCGAGGTCCTGATCGACGGCAACAACCTGTACGGCCCGGGCGTCGACCCGGTGCAGGTCCGCCGGCAGGTGGGCATGGTCTTCCAGCGCCCCAACCCGTTCCCGACGATGTCCATCCGGGACAACGTGCTGGCCGGCGTGAAGCTCAACAACCGCCGCATCTCGAAGTCGGACGCGGACGCGCTCGTCGAGCGCTCGCTCCAGGGCGCGAACCTCTGGAACGAGGTGAAGGACCGCCTCGACAAGCCGGGCTCCGGTCTCTCCGGCGGCCAGCAGCAGCGTCTGTGCATCGCCCGCGCGATCGCCGTCTCCCCCGACGTCCTCCTGATGGACGAGCCCTGCTCCGCCCTCGACCCGATCTCGACCCTCGCGATCGAGGACCTCATCGAGGAGCTCAAGAACGACTACACGATCGTCATCGTGACCCACAACATGCAGCAGGCCTCGCGCGTCTCGGACCGCACCGCGTTCTTCAACATCGCGGGCACCGGCAAGCCGGGCAAGCTCATCGAGTACGACGACACCGCGACGATGTTCTCGCGCCCGTCCGTCCAGGCGACCGAGGACTACGTCTCGGGCCGCTTCGGCTGATCCGCCGCAGACGAGAGCGAGCCGCGTCCCTTCGGGGTCGCGGCTCGCTCTCGTTCCACCGCGTTCCCTCCGGGAACGAGAAGAGCCGCACTCCGTCATGGGAGTGCGGCTCTTCTCGTGTTCGGGCCGTCAGGCGATGTCGATCGCCAGTATCGGATCGGTGGTCGGAGTCGGCGAGCCGCCGGCGTCCTCGACCGTCACGGCGACGACTCCGCCCTCGGTCAGGCTCCCCTCGAGCGGGGCCACGGTGCTGCCCTCTCCCCCGTCGAACGTCCCTGCGGCGACCGGACCGGACGAGCCGATGTACCAGAGCTCGTAGGTCTTGTCCTCCGGCAGCGGCGCCAGGTCGTCCACCACGAGGGCGGAGCGGCCGAGCGAGCTCGACCAGACCAGCGTCGCCTGCTCGCCGGTGGCGACCGTGCCGGTCGTCTCCTGCGCGTCGGCGGCGCTGCGGATCTGCTCCAGAGCCGTCTGCTGCTGCGTCTGGCCGGGGCCGGACGAGAGCAGCGGCGGAAGGGTCACTCCGCCGACCACGATCACCGCGGCGGCCGCGGCAGCCGAGAGGTAGACCGCGGGGCGGGCGAACCAGCGGCTCCGGGCGCGGTTCGCGGCGCTGCCGCCACCGTCCCGGCGAGCCGTCGGACCGCTCCGCTCGCCCTCGGAGGCGACGGGGACCAGACGGGGCGCGGCGGGCGCCTCGCGGTCCTCGTCGGGCTCCTCCAGCGGCAGCTGCGGAGTGGTGGCGATGAGCGCCATCAGGTCGGCCTTGAAGCCCGGCGAGGGCTCCACGGCGGGTGCGTCGGCGACCAGCGCCTCCGCCACCTCGGCGAACGCGTCGGCCTCGCCGCGCGCCTCCGGGTGCTCGGAGAGGAAGCGCTCGTAGCGCTCCTGCTCCTCGGGCGTCAGGATGCCCAGTGCGTGACCCGCCGCGAGATCGCGCGGGTCGTCCATCCCGTCGGGGAGTCGCACATCGTTCACAGGGCCACCCCCATCTCTTCTCGAAGTCTGATCATTCCGTCACGCAGGCGTGTCTTGACGGTTCCCACGGGGCACTGCAGGATCCCCGCGATCTCGCTGTGCGAGTATCCGCCGTAGTAAGCGAGCTGCAGCGCCTGCCGCTGCAGTTCCGTCAGGCGACCCATGGCGGCCGCGACCTTCTCGTGCTCGAGGGACACCTCCGCCTGCTCGGAGACCTGGTCGTAGTCGCGTCCGAGGTCTCGGATTCCGATGCGCATGTCCCGATCACGGCCGGCTTGAGCCGCGCGGACCCTGTCGATGGCCCTGCGGTGTGCCATCGTGAGGATCCAGGTCGTCGCGCTTCCTTTATTCGGAGCGAAACGCCCAGCGGTTTGCCAGATCTCGAGGAAGACCTCCTGGGCCACCTCCTCGGACTGGGAGCGGTCGACGAGGACGCGGATGATCAGGCCGAGGACCCGGCCGGCCATCTGGTCGTAGAGCGCGGCGAACGCGGCCTGCTCTCCCCCGGCGATGCGCTCGAGGAGGACAGCCGCCTCCGCTGTGGTGTCGTCCGTCATCAGCCCCGCCTCGCCCGCGCCCGGGCTGAAAGATTCCGCGTCATCCAGAAGGCTGTCACGGCCAGGCCTGCAACGACGACCGACACCTCGATCGGATGCGTCACGAATCGGACATCCAGCGCCAACGGGCCGATCGGCACGAGCGCGGGGTCGCCCAGCCGGGGGGCCAGCCAGAGCGAGATCACGGCCACCGCCGCAGCGGTGATGCCCGGATAGCTGCGCGGGCGGATGAGGACCCAGAGCCCGGCGAGCACGTCGAGGACCGCGAGGACGCGCATCACCGTGCCCTGCGAGAGCGAGACCCCCGCGGCGAACTGGGCGCCCTCCGCGTCGTCGACGCTCGGCGCGGCGAGGAGGTAGAGGGCGGCGACGACCAGCAGCCCCGCCCCCGCCCAGACGCGCGCGCCGATCCGGAGAGCTCTGCTGTTCTTCATTCCGCTGGCGCCTGTCTGTGGGGACTCGGGCGAGGATCGACTCCTCCTGGGCCCTCGCCTCGCGCACCGTGGCGGCGATGCGAGCAGAGAAGGGGCCGGACCGCAGGAACGCCTCTCGGCGCGAGGCCGCTCGAAGCGGCTATAAGTGGAGCCCGGGGTTACTGCGATCCGGCTTCCGCCAGTCTACCAAAGGCCTCCGCGGTGGCGGCGAGCGGCGTTCGCAGTGGGTGAACGCGGGTTGCGCGTCACTCCAGGGAGTCGCTCCGCCACAGCCGCGCGCAGCTCACGAGCTCGGCCGCGGTGGTCGAGAGGCGCAGGGCGCGGGTGGTCAGCTCGCTCGCCCGGGCGGGGTTCACCGGCTCCACGTCGTCGGCGACCGAGACGGCTCCGGAGGCGCTCACGCGGCAGAACGCCGCGGCGCGGTCCAGTGCCACCGCGAAGTCGCCGTCGAAGACGCCGCGGAGGATCCGGTCGGCCAGCTCGGTGATCTCGGCCGGCCCCGTGGGAGTGCTGGCTCCGGCGACCACCGGGTCGATCGTGGCGGACAGCTCGACTCCGCGCTGGTAGAGGAAGCTCGTGCTCTCCGGGTCCTGCCGGATGACCAGCCGCAGCAGGTAGATCCGCCAGAGGGCGCCCGGCAGGCTCGCCGCGCTGGAGCGCGCCCAGAGCTCGGCGAGCGCGTCGATGCCGTTGTGGTCGGTGTACTCGACCAGGCGGTCGATGACCACCGGGTCGGGGTCGTTCCGGACACGGCTCAGCAGCGCGATCGCGGTCTCGTGGGCGACGCGGCTGATCTGCGCCGGGTCCTCTCCTCCCTGGAACGCCTCGAAGACGTGGGAGGGGAACTTGGTCGGCTTGTGGAAGCCGTCTGTCATGGGGCCGCCTTCCGCGGTCGTGCGCGCGGACGCTCTCGCGCTCGCGCTCCGTAGGGGGTTCGAGGAGGGTAACGCCCGCGGCTGGGCGGGTATGCCCGCGCGGAGGACGCGGTCCGCTCCGGGATCGTCCGCGCTCCGGGCCGCACCTGCTCCGGGCCGCACCTGCTCCGGGGGCGCCGACGGCCCGCTACCCTGGAGCGCGCGGGCCTCTAGCTCAGTTGGCAGAGCAGCGGACTTTTAATCCGCGGGTCGTCGGTTCGAGCCCGACGGGGCCCACCACACGACCGCCTGGTCGCGCTTTCCGGACAGTGCCAGGGCGCAGCCAGGTCGCAGCACTACCGTGCAGAGGTGCTGACCGTCCTCCGCGTCCTCCTGCGCCGGCCGCGGCTGTGCGAGGCGTGCCGCGTCCGGCCGGCCCGCCGCCGTGACCCGTTCTGCTCGACGGACTGCGCGAAGACGTACTACCTCTACCTCTGACGCCTCGTCCGGGCCGCGGTGCTCCGCGACGGCGTCACTCGTGGCAGAGCGACCACACCTCATCCGGGTAGTCGCGGACCTTCTCGCCGACGAGCAGGCGCCAGCGGCCGTCCTGGTGCTCGAGCAGGCGGCCGGTGACGACCTCCGAGAGCCAGTCGGAGTCGATCCGGTACCAGCGGACGAGGCGGACGGTCGTCGCGGTGTGCGAGACGCGGGTCGTCATCGCGGGAGTCCCTTCTCGAGGAGGGAGCGGGGTGCTGGAACCAGCGGGGCGTTCGACGCGCGAACGGGGGGATGACCCGCGCCGGGACGACTCCGTTGTCGACCGGCCGGGAGACTGCGGCGGGCATCCGGCGGACCGGATGCCAGGAACTCTAGACGACCGCGCGGACAGTGTCTGTCCCGTCGCCGGTCACAGCGGAGCGGCTCCGTTCAGCAGGCTCAGGGGTGGACGGTGCAGCCGGCCGGGCGCGTCTGCCGGAACGCGGCCGCTTCGCGGGTGCGGGAGCGGAGCCTCCTCGCGCGGCGGCGGAGGAGCCGCTCGCTCGGGCCGAAGGCTCCGGATTCGAGGAGCTGGCGGAGGGACAGGGTCACCTGCCGGGCCAGACGGGGATCGATGCGGCCGGGGATCCGGATCGCGTCGATGAGGTCGAGGGCGTTGCGCGTGGTGCGGGAGATCGCCATGACGGAACCCTAGGGACGCCGGGGCGCGGTGTGCGCGCCCCGGACGGGGGCGCCGACGGGGACTGATGCTCAGCCCCGGGGCGCCCCGGCGGGATCAGTCGTGCCCGTTGCTGCCGTCGCCACGGCCCGTGGAGGACTGCAGGCGGTCGATGTGCTCGGAGGCCTGGGCCTTGGTGAGGTCGGCGGGCAGGGTCTCGCCCGCCTCGCGCGCGAGAGTGTCGAGGTAGCTGCGCTGCGGGCCGGTCATCGGCTCGTCGCCGGTGACCCAGTCGGACGGGTCCTTGCTGGCGCTGGTGTCGCTGCCGTCGTCGGCACGGGCGCCGAGGACGTCGCCCTCGGTCTTGACATCGGGATCGGTGGTGTTGTCATCGCTCATGGTGCGACCGTACGCCCGACCACCGACGCCGACGAGGGCTTGCGGAGCGGGCCCGGGCGCCCCGCTTCACGAGCCGAGCAGCGCGTGCGCGACGGTGAAGATGACCAGCCCGGCCAGGGAGCCCACGACGGTGCCGTTGATCCGGATGAACTGGAGGTCCTTCCCGACCTGCAGCTCGAGCTTCTCGGACGTCTCGCGCGGGTCCCAGCGGTGGATGGTGTCGCCGATGATGCTGGCGATGTCGGTGCGGTAGCGGTCGACCAGGTTGGCCGCGACCGATCCGATCCAGGAGTCGACGGTCGCCGCGAGGTCGGCGTCGGTCGAGAGCCGGCGGCCCAGATCGACCACGATCGACTCGATGCTGCCGCGGAGGGGGCTCGACGGGTCGTCCATCGCGCCGAGGAGCGAGGCCTTCGTCGCCTCCCAGGCGTCCCCCGCGAGCTCGCGGACGCGCGGGCTGTCGAAGGCGCGGTTCTTGATCTCCTCGACGCGGGCGATCAGGTCGGGATCGGTACCCAGATCCTGCGCCAGCGTGGCGAGGTAGCCGTCGATCGCGATCCGGAACGGGTGCACCTGGTCCTCGCGCACCGCGGCGACGAAGACGAGAGCCTCGCGGTACAGCCGCTCGTCCACCGCCCGGCTGACCGCGGAGGGCAGCCAGCTCGGCAGGCGGCCGCTGACCATGCGGGTGAAGCTCTGCGGGTTCGCGGTCAGCCACTCCTCCGCCTGCTCGACCAGCGTGTCCACGAGGCGCCGGTGGTGGCCGGCCTCGACCACGGTGCCCACCAGCGAGCCCAGCGGCGGGCCCCACTGCGGGTCGAGGAGGTGGCGCCGCGCCAGCGCCTCGATCACGCGCTGCACATCGGAATCGTCCAGCAGGGCGATCGCCGAGCGGACGGCCGCCGCGCTCTCGCCGCCGACGCGGTGCGCGTTCTCCGGCTCGGCGAGCCAGAGCCCCGCCCGCCGGGCGATCCCGAAGGAGTCGAGCTTCTCGCGCACGATGGCGCCGCGGAGGAAGTTCTCCTCGACGAACTGCGCGAGGCTCGCGCCGATCTCGTCCTTCTTGGTCGGGATGATCGCGGTGTGCGGGATCGGCAGGCCCAGCGGCCGCCGGAACAGCGCGGTCACGGCGAACCAGTCGGCGAGCGCGCCGACCATCCCGCCCTCGCTCGCGGCCCGGACCCACTGCAGCCACGGGTAGCGCTCCTGCAGGGCGAACGACACGGCGAAGACGACGGCCATCACCACGAGCAGGCCCGTGGCGAGCCGCTTCATCCGGACGAGGGCGACGCGCTTGGCCTCGTCGTCGCGCCCGACGGCCGCGAGGGTGGTCATGACGCGGTGGGGAACCCCTCGTGGCGGATGCCCCACGCGACGGTCCACTCCTCGCCCGGCTCGAGCCAGCGCAGGCCCTGCCCGCTGTTGAACGCCTCTGCCGGAGCGGTCATCGGCTCCACGGCGATCGCGGTCTTCACGTCGTCGCCGTCGGGGAAGATCCGGGTGATGAAGACCTGGATGAAGTTGTGCGAGGCGTCGGCCCAGAGGAGCACGCGGCGGCCGTCCGCGGCGCGGAGGCCGTGCACGCTCTCGCCGTCGACCATCCGGACGTCGGCCCAGGCGTCGTCGAGCTCCAGGTCGCCGATGCGGCGGCCGGAGCGGAGGTCCCACTCGGTGCCCTCGACCGGGTTCTGCACGGTGGGGTTGAGGCGCTCGTCGACCTCGATGTGCACCGCCGCGTCGACGGTGATCTCGAGCTCGTCGGTCGGGACGTCGCCGATGGCGAGGAAGGGGTGCGTGCCGATGGCGACGGGCGCCTCGTCGGCTCCGACGTTGACGACGCGGTGGACGACCTTCAGTCCGTCGGCCTGCAGCTCGTAGCGGACCGAGGTCTCGAGGTGGAACGGGTAGCCCGCCTGGGGCACGACCGGCGCGGCCAGCTCGACGAAGGACGGGCCCTGGTCGACGAGGCGGTACGGGGTGCTCACCAGGAGGCCGTGGATGGCGTTGTGGTACTTCGGCTCGGTGATCGCGAGCTGGAGCGTCTCGCCGCGGTGGTGCCAGCGCCCGTCCTTGACGCGGTTGGGCCAGGGCATCAGGACGATGCCCGAGCCGAACGGCGGGACGGTGCTCTCCGGGTAGGAGGCGGTGATCTCCACTCCGTCGACCGAGAGGTGGCGCAGCGCTGCGGCCACCTCCGTCACGACGGCGTGCAGGGTGCGTCCCTCGGCGGTGAGGTCGAGCGGGAACTGGCGCCCGGTGGCGGGAGCGGGGGTGAAGTCGGCCATTCCTCGATCCTACGGACTGACGCGCTCGCCGAGCGTCCGGCAGCGGGTGACCGCGAGCCCCGCCTCCTCCAGAGCGGCGACGAGTCCGTCGGCGGCCCCCGCCCCCGTGAGCAGACGGTCGAACTCGTCGGGAGCGGCGACCCGGCCGAGGTCGACCACTCCGAGCTTCGAGGAGTCCGCGACCACGACCCGGCGGGTCGCCGCCTGCAGCATCCGGCGCTTCAGGGTCGCCTCGGGGAGGTTGACGTTGGTGACGCCGGCCTCGGGGTGCACACCGGTGCAGCCGATGAAGGCGATGTCGGCGCGGATCCGCTCGAGTAGCTCGGACGCCAGCGGCTCGACCAGCGAGTGCTGCAGCGGCCGCAGAGTGCCCCCGGTGACGACGACCGTGAAGCGCGGGATGGCCGGCTCGAGCGCCAGCGCCGTGGAGAGGCCGTTCGTGATCACCGTGACGTCGCGCAGCTCCTCCCGCGCCACGAGCGCGTGCGCGATGGCGAGCGGTGTGGTGCCCACGTCGAGCACGATGCTCTGCCCGGAGGAGACGGAGGCGGCGGCCTCCTCGCCGATCGCGGCCTTCTCGTCGGAGGCGGCGCTCAGGCCCTCCTCGAGCGAGCGCTCGCCGGTGCGTCTCGGCGCCGGGATCGCCCCGCCGCGCACCCGCTGGAGGACGCCCTCGCTCGCGAGCAGGGCGAGATCGGAGCGGACGGTGACGACCGAGACCCCGAGCATGTCGGCCATCGGGGCGACCCCGACGAAGCCCGAGCTCTCGGCGGCCAGACGCAGCCGCAGCCGGCGCTCGATCGCCGACGTGGACTCCTGCTCGCCGTCCGTCCTCATCCGCCCATCGTGCCCGCGGGCCGGTGGACTTGTCAAAGGGAAAACGAGCTTTCCTTTTCGAAGGTGCGGCCCTAGTCTGACTCCTGCCATGAACGAAGCGATCACACTCTCCGCCGGCGTCGTCAAGCGCCGGCACACGCTGGCCGACGGCCGCGAGCTCCTCTACTTCGACGACGCCGACACGACCCTCCCCCCGGAGCGCGCCGCCGACGCACGCCACCTCGACCCCCGCCCCGCCACCGCGCGGATGCGCCAGGACGTGCTGACCGGCGAGTGGGTCTCCATCGCCGCGTCGCGCCAGAACCGCGTGTTCCTGCCGCCGGCCGAGCTCGATCCGCTCGCCCCGGCGTCGCCGACGAACCCGTCGGAGGTGCCCAGCCGCTACGACGTCGCCGTCTTCGAGAACCGCTCCCCCTCCTTCGGCCCGCTCCTCGAGGACGCGGACGCGCCCGCCTCCCTGGAGGACCTGCGCACCCTCGGGCTCGGCCGGACGCTGACCAGCGTCGGCCGCTGCGAGGTCGTCTGCTTCAGCCCCGAGCACGAGGGCTCGTTCGCCACGCTCAGCGCCTCCCGCGCCCGGACCGTGGTCGAGGCCTGGGCCGACCGCGTAGGCGCCCTCTCGGCCCTTCCCGGCGTGCAGCAGGTGTTCCCGTTCGAGAACCGCGGCGAGGCGATCGGCGTCACGCTGCACCACCCCCACGGGCAGATCTACTCCTACCCCTACGTCACGCCGCGCACGACCCGCCTGCTCGCCTCGCTCGACAGCTACGGGCCGTCGATGTTCGCCGACGTCCTCGCCTTCGAGCAGGCCGGCGAGCGCGTCCTCCTCCGCGGCGAGCACTTCACCGCGTTCGTGCCGTTCGCCGCGCGCTGGCCGGTCGAGGTGCACCTCCTGCCGCACCGCCACGTCCCGGACCTGGCGGCGACCACCCCGGAGGAGCGCGACGAGCTGGCTGCGATGTACCAGCGCCTGCTCCGCGGCATCGACGCCCTCTACGACACCCCGACGCCCTACATCGCCGCCTGGCACCAGGCCCCGGTGCACGAGCGCCGCGACGAGGTGCGCCTGATGCTCCAGATCACCTCGCCCCGCCGCGCCGAGACGAAGCTCAAGTACCTCGCGGGGAGCGAGGCCGCGATGGGCGCCTGGATCGGCGACATCGCCCCCGAGACGAGCGCCGCGGCCCTGCGCGCGGCGATCGAGCGGGCCGACGCGGCCGTGCTCGAGGCCGGGATCGCACAGCGCCCCGACGCGGCGCTGCCGGTCGCCGCGCACAGCGACGACTCGCTTCCCGGCGGCGCCGCCACTCCCGCCACCACCGCCGCCGACATCGCCGAGGAGAACCGATGACCGCCGCTCCCGCCTCCCTGACCGCCGTCGCCGAGAGCGCGGCCGCCGCCTTCGAGCGCACCTTCGGCCGCCCTGCCGCGGGCGTCTGGGCCGGCCCCGGCCGCGTGAACCTGATCGGCGAGCACACCGACTACAACGACGGCTTCGTCTTCCCCTTCGCGATCGACCGCGCCACGGCGATGGCCGTCGCTCCGAGGGAGGACCGCCTGATCCGGATCAGCAGCGCCTTCTCCCCCGAGGTGGTCGAGGTCGCTCTCGACGAGCTCGGCCCCGGTGCCGTGACCGGCTGGTCGGCCTACCCGCTCGGCGTGGTCTGGGCGCTCACCGAGTACGGCGTCGACCTGGGCTCCCGCTCGGGCTTCGACGCGTACGTCGACTCCGACGTGCCGGTCGGCGCGGGGCTCTCGAGCTCGGCGGCGCTGATGTGCGCGATGGCCGTCGCCCTCGACGAGCTCTGGCACCTCGGCTTCGACCGCGCGACGATGGCCCGCGTCGGTCGTCGCGCCGAGAACGTCGCGGTCGGCGCCCCCACCGGGATCATGGACGAGTCCGCCTCCCTCTTCGGGAAGCGCGACGCCGCGGTGTTCCTGGACTGCCGCAGCCTCGACACCGAGGTCGTCCCCCTCGGGTTCGAGGAGGCCGGGCTCGTCCTGCTCGTCGTCGACACCCGCGTCGAGCACGCGCACGCCACCGGCGGCTACGCCGAGCGGCGCGCCTCCTGCGAGCTCGGCGCCGCGACCCTCGGCGTGCCGTCGCTCCGCGAGCTGACGGTCGACGACCTGCCGCGCGCCCAGGAGCTCCTCGACGACGTCACCTACCGGCGCGTGAAGCACGTCGTGACCGAGGACGCCCGCGTGCTCGAGACCGTCCGCACCCTGCGCGAGCACGGTCCCCGGGCGATCGGCGATCTGCTCGACGCCGGCCACGTCTCACTCCGCGACGACTTCGAGATCTCGGTGCCCGAGCTCGACACCGCCGTCGAGGCGGCGCGCGGCGCCGGAGCGATCGGCGCCCGGATGACCGGCGGCGGCTTCGGCGGCTCCGCGATCGCCCTCACGCCGGTGGAGAAGGAGGAGGAGGTCCGCGCCGCGGTCCTCGCCGCCTTCGCCGAGAAGGGCTTCGCGACTCCGGAGCTCTTCCTGGTCACGGCCGCCGACGGCGCGGGTCGCGTGCTCTGACCTCTGCTCCCGTCGACGCCCCCCTGCGACCTCGCGTCGCAGGGGGCGTTCCTCGTCCAGCCGCTACGGCGCCGGATCCGGCGGAACGACGGCGCGCGATTCTCCCCCGGTGACCCGGACCAGCTCGGCGAAGCTCGTCGGGTAGACGGTGTGCGCGTGCCCGGCCGCAGCCCAGACCACGTCGTAGGCGGCGAGGGCCGTGTCGACCACGGTGCGCAGCGGCGCGGGATGGCCCACCGGCGCGATCCCGCCGATCGTCTGGCCCGTCGCGGACTTCACCTCCGCGGCCGGCGCCCGGGTGATCGATCCGCCCAGCTGCACGCCCAGCCAGGCGGTGTCGACGCGGTGGCCGCCGCTGGTCAGGACCAGCAGCGGCGCACCGTCGATCAGGAACACGAGCGAGTTGGCGATCTGGCCGACGTCGACGCCCAGCGCCTCGGCCGCCAGTGCCGCCGTCGACGCGGCCGAATCGAGCCAGCGCACGGTCGGGTGCACGCCGTGCCGGTCGAGGTCGGCGAGGACGCGGTCGACGGCCGGGTGGCTCCGTTCGCTCATGCCGCCGAGGCTAGCGCCCCGGCCGCCCTCACTTCTCGAACGTGGAGGCGTCGATCACGAAGCGGTAGCGGACGTCCGAGGCGAGGACGCGCTCGTAGGCCTCGTTGATCTGCGACGCCGAGACGACCTCGACCTCGCTCGCGATGCCCTTCTCGGCGCAGAAGTCGAGCATCTCCTGGGTCTCGCGGATGCCGCCGATGCCCGAGCCCGCGAAGGAGCGACGGGCGCCGAAGAGCGTGAAGACGTGCAGCGGCAGCGCCTCGGCCGGAGCGCCCACGTTCACCATCGTGCCGTTGCGGCGCAGGAGCCCCAGGTAGGCGTCGAGGTCGAGGGGCGCGCTGACCGTGTTGACGATCAGGTCGAAGGTGTTCGCGAGATCGGTGAAGGTCGCCTCGTCGCGCGTCGCGTAGTAGTGGTCGGCGCCCAGACGGAGGCCGTCCTCCTTCTTGCTGAGGGTCTGCGAGAGCACGGTGACCTCGGCGCCCATCGCGTGCGCGAACTTGACTGCCATGTGGCCGAGCCCGCCGAGGCCGACGACGGCCACCCGCTTGCCGGGGCCCGCCTCCCAGTGCGAGAGCGGCGAGTAGGTCGTGATGCCCGCGCACAGCAGCGGAGCAGCGGCCTCGTAGGGGATCGACTCCGGCACGCGGAGCACGAAATCCTCGACGACGACGACGTGCGTGGAGTAGCCGCCCTGGGTGATGGTGCCGTCGCGGTCGACGGAGGCGTAGGTGCCGGTGTTGCCCTTCAGGCAGTACTGCTCCTCGCCCGCGAGGCAGTTCTCGCACTCGCGGCAGGAGTTCACCATGCAGCCGACGCCGACGCGGTCGCCGACGGAGTGCTTGGTGACCTCGGAGCCGACCTCGGCGACGACGCCGACGATCTCGTGGCCGACGGTCAGCGGGTACGCCACCGGACCCCAGTCTCCGCGGACGGTGTGGATGTCGGAGTGGCAGATGCCGGAGTAGGCGATCTCGATGAGCACGTCGTGCGGTCCGACGTCGCGGCGCTCGATGGTGGTGGGGACGAGCGGCTCGGTCGCGGAGGGGGCGGCGTAGGCGGTGACGGTGAGCATGGGTTCTCCTCGTGGGGCGGGGCGCGCTCCGAGGACGTGTCCGACGGGGTGGGGGACGCGAGAGCGCCGGGCCACGCTACCGGCAGGCGACTGGACGTCGCCCCCGAGCGCGGTCCGGCGCGGGTCCTGTGGCGCGGGACCGGTCAGCGCAGGGCGCGCTCGGCCGCCGTCACCACGTTGTGGATGAGCATCGCGCGCGTCATCGGGCCGACGCCGCCGGGCACGGGCGAGAGCCAGCCCGCGACCTCCGCCACCTCCGGTGCGACGTCGCCCGTCAGCTTCGCGCGGCCCGTCTCCGGGTTCTCGACCCGCGTGATGCCCACGTCGAGCACGGCGGCGCCGGGCTTCACCCAGTCGGCGCGGATGAGCCCGGGCACGCCCACGGCGGCCACCACGATGTCGGCGCGGCGCACCTCCGCGGCGAGATCGGCCGTGCGGGAGTGGGTGAGGGTCACGGTGGCGTCGAGGCCCTTCCGCGTGAGCAGGAGCCCGAGCGGACGGCCGACGGTGAGCCCGCGGCCCACGACGACGACATGCCGGCCCGAGGTCGGGATGCCGTGGCGCTGCAGCATCTCGACGATCCCGTTCGGCGTGCAGGGCAGCGGGCTGTCCAGCTCACCCTCGACGCCGAGCACCAGGCGGCCGAGGTTGGTGGGGTGCAGGCCGTCGGCGTCCTTGTCCGGATCCATGAGCTCGAGCATCGCGTTCTCGTCGATGCCCTCCGGCAGCGGGAGCTGGATGATGTACCCGGTCACGGCCTCCGAGTCGTTGAGCTGCCGGATGGCGGCGCGGATGTCGTCCGCCGACGCGGTCGCGGGGAGGTCCACGCGGATCGACTCGATCCCGACCTCCGCGCAGTCGCGGTGCTTGCCCGCGACGTACGAGCGGGAGGCGGGATCGTCCCCCACCAGCAGCGTGCCGAGCCCGGGCACGACGCCCCGCTCGCGTAGAGCGGCGACCCGCTCCGCGATCTCCGTCTTGACCGCCGTCGCCGTCGCGACGCCGTCGAGTACCTGTGCCGTCATCTCGGGCTCCTCGGTCGTGGCGCGGCGGAGGTGGGCGGTGCCCCGTCCTCCGCCGCGCGGGTGGTGCAGCGGATCGACTACAGCCCGGGGTAGAGCGGGAAGTCGTCGGTGAGACGGGCGACACGGCCGCGCAGCGCCTCGAGGTCGGCCGAGGGCTTGAGCGCCTCGGCGATGACGTCGGCGACCTCGGTGAACTCCGCGTCGCCGAAGCCGCGCGTCGCGAGCGCCGGCGTGCCGATGCGCAGGCCCGAGGTGACCATCGGCGGGCGGGGGTCGAACGGCACGGCGTTGCGGTTGACCGTGATGCCGACCTCGTGGAGGCGGTCCTCGGCCTGCTTGCCGTCCAACGGCGAGTCGCGCAGGTCGGCGAGGACGAGGTGGACGTCCGTGCCGCCGGTCAGGACGTCGATGCCCTCGGCCTTCGAGTCGGCCGCCGTGAGGCGCTCGGCGAGGATCTGCGCGCCGCGGATGGTGCGTGCCTGGCGATCGGCGAACTCGGGCTCGCCGGCGAGCTTGAACGCGGTCGCCTTCGCGGCGATCACGTGCATGAGCGGGCCGCCCTGCTGGCCGGGGAAGACGGCCGAGTTCAGCTTCTTGGCGTACTCCTGCTTCGCGAGGATGAGCCCCGAGCGCGGGCCGGCCAGCGTCTTGTGGACGGTGGTGGTCACGACGTCGGCGTAGGGCACCGGCGACGGGTGCAGCCCCGCCGCCACGAGGCCGGCGAAGTGGGCCATGTCGACCCAGAGCTTCGCGCCGACCTCGTCGGCGATGGCGCGGAACGCCTCGAAGTCGAGCTGACGGGGGTAGGCGGACCAGCCGGCGATGAGCACCTGCGGGCGGACCTCGAGGGCCTTCTCGCGGACCGCGTCCATGTCGATGCGGAAGGTCTGCGGGTCGACGCCGTACGCGGTCGCGTTGTAGAGCTTGCCCGAGAAGTTCAGCTTCATGCCGTGGGTCAGGTGGCCGCCGTGCGCGAGCTCGAGGCCGAGGATGGTGTCTCCGGGCTGCACGAGCGCGGCGAGCGCCGCGGCGTTGGCGGAGGCTCCGGAGTGCGGCTGGACGTTGGCGAACTCGGCGCCGAAGAGGGCCTTGGCGCGGTCGATCGCGAGCTGCTCGGCGATGTCGACGTACTCGCAGCCGCCGTAGTAGCGGCGTCCGGGGTAGCCCTCGGCGTACTTGTTGGTCAGGACGGAGCCCTGCGACTCGAGGATCGCGCGCGGCACGAAGTTCTCGCTCGCGATCATCTCGAGGTAGCCGCGCTGGCGGTCGAGCTCCTGCTGGAGCACGGCGGCGATCTCGGGGTCGACCACCGACACGGGCTGGTCGAACGAGGCGGCGACGCCGGGGCTGGCGGGGGAAGAGGACACGGACGCTCCTTGGCTGGGAAACGGAAGGGGCCCGGCAGGTCGCTGCGGCGCGACACGGCTCGTTCGGGCGACCCGATCTACGGTATCCGTTCCAGCCCAGGCGTGCGGCGGGAAAAGTGTCCGGGGCGCTGCCCCGGAGGAGGTGCCGCTCCCTGATGGTCACCCATCCGAACGCCAGTCGCGGCGGGCTCACTCTAGCAAGCGGGCCGGGTGGCGCGGGAGTCGCGCCAGTCGGGGACGGGCACGCGCGATCGTGCGACGATCCCTCGGGCGGTCCCGGCGCGGGACCGGGAGGGAGGGCGTCGCCGTGAGTCCTCGACGCCGCTCCGAGCGCATCGACGGCCGCAGCGACGAGGAGCTCGTCGCGCTGGTCCGGGAGGGCCGCACCGACGCGGTCTCCGAGCTCTGGCGCCGCCACTCCTCGGCCGGGCGCACCGTGGCCCGGGCGTGGGCGAGCAGCTCCGACCCCGACGACCTGGTCTCGGAGGCGTTCCTCCGCGTCCTGCGGGCGATCGAGCGCGGCGGCGGACCCGAGGGCGCCTTCCGCCCCTACTTCTTCACCACCGTCCGCAACGTCGCGGGATCCTGGGCCCGGCGGGACCGGCACGAGCGGCCGTTCGACGAGGCCGACCGCGCCCTCCCCTCTGCCGGCCCCGATCCCGAGGCGCACGCCCTCGCCGCCCTCGAGCGCGACCTGGGCGCGCGCGCGTTCCGGGCGCTGCCGCCGCGCTGGCAGGAGGTGCTCTGGTACACGGAGGTGGAGGGCCTGTCCCCCGCCGCCGCCGCACCGCTGATGGGCCTGCGGCCCAACGCGGTCGCAGCGCTCGGGGTGCGGGCGCGGGAGGGGCTGCGCTCCGCGTGGATCCGGGAGCACGTGGCGGACGCCTCGGCGACGGGCGAGTGCGAGTGGGTGCTCGAGCGGGCGGGGACGTACGCGCGAGGACGAGCCCCCGTCCGGGACAGGCACCGCATCGATCGGCACCTGGACGGGTGCCTCTCCTGCCGGGAGGCGCTGGCGGAGGCCGAGAGCACTGCGCGCCGCCTCGCGTCGGTGCTGCTGCCGCTCTCGGCCGGCGTGAGCGGTGCGGCAGCCTGGGCGGCGGGCGGGGGCTCCGGCGCGGCCTCCGGTCCGCTGCCGAGCGCGGTCCGGGCGTCGAGCGCGGTTCGAGCGTCGAGAGCGGTCCGAGCGTCGAGAGCGGTCCGAGCGTCGAGAGCGGGCAGCGGAACAGGAGTGGTCGTCGCCGCGTCCGCTGCGGCGGCACTCGCGATCGCGGGAGTCGTCGGGGCGGCGGTTCTGCTGTCCGGGAACGGGGGCGGCGCGCTCGTGGCGGCGGAGGACGCCTCCGCGCGGGTGGACGAGCGTGCAACGGCCGAGGCGGCTGCGCCCACATCGAGCGGAGGAGCGGCGGCGAGCGCCGACCGGCCGGAGACGGACCCGGAGGCCGCGGACCGGACGAGTGCAGCGGACGGCGATCCGGCGGGGCGGTCCAGCGGTTCCGGCGCCGCTCCGAGGAGCACGGTGCCGGCCGTGGCCGGACGGGCTGCGTCGGACGATGCCGGAGCGACGCGCGCGACCCCCGGGAGGACGGGACGCCCGCCGCAACAAAAGCCGTCCCACGATCCCGTCGGCGCACCGGCGTCGAGAGGGATCGAGGCGACCGCCTCCCCGACTCCTGCCGCCGAGCCCGCCCCGTCCCGCCCTGCCGTGACCGGCAGCCCCGGCGTCGCCGCCTCGTTCGACCAGCCCGTGTCGGTGGTCGACCCCGAGATCGCCGCCGTGCTCCAGCAGG